>CAYMFP010000456.1:0-2189 GCA_964389385.1 uncultured Phycisphaeraceae bacterium
GCCGAGACTCGGAGAGTTGGGGGTCAGGTCCATCATCGGTCCTCGTGCTTGATCGGGTAGTGATCGCGGAGGCGGTCCACCACCGCCATCCGCAGCAACCACACCGGCGTCTGAGCCATCGGCTCTCCCGAGCCGGACGCCGTCTGCTCCTCCGGGTGCGCGACCTCGAACGCCTCGTGGAGCGGCACGCCCGACGCCGACGCGAGGTCGCACGCCTCGCGGTACGTGAACGGCCGCCCCGCCCGCACCTCCAGCCGCTCCCGCGCCATCGCGAACACGGCCGGCGTGACGGTCCGCTGGTAGCTGACCTCCTTGGCCAGCAGCGCGTCGTTGGGGATGAGGGCGACGGCGTAGTCCAGCTCGCCCTTCGTCCAGGGCGGGCGGGCGTGCCGGGTCAGATCGGCGAAGAAGCTCCGCACGCGGTCAGGGTGCACCTTGTGCGCCATCCGGAAGCCGAGCTGGGCCACGGCCTCCCGCACCTCTGGCTCCGTCGGCGAGCGCAGCACCTCGGCCTGGGGGGAGAGTGTTGTTCGCAGCGTGAGCGCTGCCTCGGATGATTTCGGCGATCTCGGGCTCGCTCCAGCCGCACTCTCGGAGGTACTCGATCCCGGAGAGCTCGCCGTCCCGCTTGGGTCGGCCCCCGGTGCTGCGCCCGCCGCTTCCCCGGCCTGGGCCCGCTCGATGGACCGGGCCCATGCGTCGGTCACCTGACGGCGGCCCGCCTGGAACTCCCTGAAGAGCTCCAGGCGACGCTCCATCGGAAATCCGGTCATCCCGCTGATCGTCTCCCACCACTGGCGACCCGTGTCGTCGAGGTCCTTCAGGAGCCGCTCCATCTCGGCCTCGATCTCCGTCTCGGTCCTGGAGCGTTTCGCTGCGGTAGGCGTGTGCTCGGTCGTGGTCATGGAGGCTCTCTGAGAGGGTGAGGAGGTAGTTCGTGCGGGGAGCGGTCCGGGCGTACTGCCCGGTGCGGAGGGCGAGGACGAGGAGGGCGGCGCGGGCCGGCGGGTCGTGCCCGCCGAGGGCATCGAGCGCCTTGCCGGGCGGGGCGCCGGTGAGGCCGAGGCAGAGGGAGAGGCGGAGGAGGCGGCGCCAGCCGTCGTCGAGAGGCCACGCCTCACCGGCGAGAGCGCCGGCCGCGTCGGCGGCCTCCTCGGCCACCTCGGGGTACCCCAGCAGGGCGGCGACCTCGCGCGCGCGCGCGCGCGCCTGCTCCTGCTCCCCCTTGGATTCTTTTACGGATTGATCCTTATTAGGGGGAGTGTGAGGGGGGGTGGAACCCTGTTCCCGCTGGGTTGGAATGTCATTCCCGCTGGGTCGTGAATGTGGTTCCCGCTGGGTCGGATGCCACCGGGAACCCTGTTCCCGGTGGGTCGGAGTCGAAGCGGCCCGGTTCCAGAGGCAGCGGAGCCGGTAGCCGCGCCCGCCGGGGAGGCGCTCGACGCGCTCCATCCACCCGGCCTCGACGAGGGCGGCGACGGCCTTGCGGACCATCGCGTAGCTCTTCCCGCACGCCTCTCCGTAGACGTCGTAGGGGTGCCAGGCCGAGTCGTTGCGGCCCTGGAATCCGCGCACGGCGATCCACACGCGGAAAGCCCAGTCGGGCAGGTCCGAGGCGAGCAGCTCGTCGGGGCAGCGGGGGGGCGGGGTGTATGCGGCCACGACGGCGGCGGGGTCGAATCGGTGGACGGAGCAGCTCATGCGGCCTTGCGCTGGGCGGCCTCCTCTCGGATCGCCCGCATCAGCCGGGCGGCGAGCTGGGGCGGCCACGTGCCGGCCTTCCCGCCCTCGTTGGCCTCGCGGTACCACGCGTTCAGCGTCTCCTCGGAGGCGTCGGAAATCCGGTCGAACCGGTCGGCGGCCGTGCGCTCGACCGCTTCGAAATCAGGCTCGACGAGCTCTGCCTCGACGACCTCGACGGCGGTCTCCTCGGCCGCCTCAGGCCCAGCGTAGAGATCCTCGCCCGGGAAGCCGAGGCGGCCGGTGGTGGCCGGTGGGGGGCCGGCCTGCATCATCTCCTCGTCCGTGTAGACGCCCGAGAGCTCAGCCGGAAACGCCTTCCTCAGCGCGAGCGCCTCGGTGCATTTCCCCAGCATGAGGTAGGGCATCTTCCGCCACATGAACCCCTGCTTGTCGCCGGGGTAGTACTCCTCCCACCGGGCCGAGGCGGTGAACGGGACGCGCTGCCC
>CAYMFP010000457.1:0-2181 GCA_964389385.1 uncultured Phycisphaeraceae bacterium
TTGCGAGGCAAGGCGGCCTCCGGTGGTTATCGGGCGTTTCGGTTCGAAGGATGGCGCCACCACTGGATGGGTGGTGCGGATCGGATCCGGGGGGCCCGTTGAGCGGGGTTGAACGAGCCGCCACCTCTCCGAGAACCGCCGTAGGAGGTGATCCGGTGTCTCGCCGTGCTGTGCCGCCCGAGGAGCAGAGGCCGGGCTGCAGCGGCGCCGGGCGCTGGATCGGCCACCGGCTCGGGCCGTCGTCAACTGGTGCAGCGCCTCCTCAGAGCCGCCAGACCGGGGCCAGCCGGCGGACCTCGCCCCGTGCGCGGATGCGCGAGCACCGATGGGCCACGGACCAAGGTCGCCCGCACGACGCCTGAGCGACAATGCGGCTGCACATGAGCCCGCCGGCCGATGCCCTTCTTTGCATACACGCCGACACACCGACGCCGGACGCTGTGCCTGAACCTCCAGCGCCGGCAGTGTCTTCGAACGCATCGGCGAGCACGCGGGTTGCGTCGCATGCAAAGCCAGGCCCCCGGGGAGGCCGGGTGAGCGATGATGAGTTTCAGGAAAGCGTCGAGCAATGGCGCGAGATGTGGGTGATCGACAAGGAGAACCAGGTCTTGGTTTGGCACGAAGACGGCAAGCTGTCGCCGTGCCGCCCTCTGGGCCCACCATAGGATCCTGGGCCGCAGGCGCCATCGCGTCCCTCACGGGCAGCGCCACCGAGGAGGGCCGCCCCGCTGGCCGGCGCGGCCGAGAAAGGAGCGCCCGGCTCGGGCGCCGCCGGGCTCTGTCATGATCCATCTCAAACGTGTGTACGAGCCGCCCGCCGAGGCGGATGGGCGGAGGATTCTGGTCGAGCGGCTGTGGCCGCGCGGGCTCACGAAGGAACGGGCGGCGGTGGACGTCTGGCTGAAGGACGTGGCCCCGAGCGCCGAGCTGCGGACGTGGTTCGGGCACGATCCGGCGAAGTGGGCGGAGTTCCAGCGGCGGTATCTCGCCGAACTCCGCGATAACCCGGAGCCCGTGCGGGAACTCCGCCGGCTCGTGCGCGAGGGCCCCGTCACCCTGGTCTACGCCGCGCGGGACGAGCAGCGGAACGGGGCGGTGGTGCTCAAGGCCTTCCTGCAGCGGAAGTCGGCTTCCCCGTGATGGGTGCGGCGGGGCCGTTCCCCGGATCGCGCCCGCGGGCCCGTGCCCCCGCGACGAGCCAGAGGACCGCGATCGGGACCTCGACCGCCGCGTCCGCGAGGTAGATCGGCGGGATGACGCCGAGCGAGACGTAGATGATGTCGATCGCGGCGAGCGAGGCGGCGGCGCCCGCGGCGACGAAGCCGAGTTCCAGCGTGACGGTGCGCCGCACGCCGGCCGCGAGCAGCCCCGCCCCCACCGCCGCGACGAGCACGCCGACGGTGCGGACGAGCCAGAGGTCGGTCTTGGGGCCCGTGACGGCCAGGAAGGTGTCCATGCTCACCAGCGGCCAGAGGCCGGTGAGGAGGTACATCGCCCCCTGGAGGACCGCCAGCCAGCTCGCCAGCGGATCGCTTCGCCGCGGGCGGGCACCGCCACCGCCCGGACTCACGCGACGGCGCTCTCGCGCTCGCCCGCCGGGCGCGGCGGGTGGAGCGGCTGCTTGGAGAGCGAGTTCGGGGCGTCGATGTGAGCGCCGGGATCGACGCCGACGCCGAGGCGGTCGACGAGTTCGCCGCCGAGCCAGCCCGTGACGAGCGCGAGCAGCACGCCCACGACCGAGAGGGCGATGGCGAGGGCGCCCGGATCCTCCGGCACGTCGCGCCGCAGCAGCCAGCTGATCGCGAAGAGCACGACCACCACGAGGTTGCCCCCGCCGTGCCACAGCCCGATCGACCACGCCCGCGTGCCGCGCGGGATGGCGAGCCAGTCGATGAGCCCGAACGGCGCGGCGATGAGCCCGCCGATGAGGCCCGCGGCCATCATCCAGAACGCGACGGTTCCCATCGTCGGGTTGCCGGTGATGAGATAGATGATGTCGAAGACGACCGCCGTCGCCAGCAGCCCGAGCGGGAAGACGATGAGCATCTGGTGGATCGGATGTCCGAGCAGCTTCGCCTTGCTCTCCATGAGTGCACCGCCTGTAGAAAGTAAGTTCCGGGGTTTCCGGGGGCGTGGCTCGCCCCGGCCCCGGAGGGTGTGATGACGCGTCGGCCCCGCCGG
>CAYMFP010000458.1:0-273 GCA_964389385.1 uncultured Phycisphaeraceae bacterium
CGCGGCCGCGTCCGGACCGAGCGAGAGCATCACCGCCCCGACGACCTGCTCCAGGTGCCGCCGCGCCAGCTCCGGCAGCGCGTAGCGGAACGTGATGACCTCCCCCTGCTCGGTCATCCGCACGCGCCCGCTCCGGCTGCTCCGCGGCGTCGCGAGGATCGCCCGGTTCGCACGCCCCCCCCCCCGCCCGCGCGGGGCCCCCCCCCCCGGGGAGAGCCGGGAGGCCACCCCCCCCCCGCCGGCGGCGGCGGCCGAGGCCCCCCCCCCCCCCGG
>CAYMFP010000458.1:283-2180 GCA_964389385.1 uncultured Phycisphaeraceae bacterium
GTGGAAGAGCCGGAAGTCCACCCCCGCCGCGCGGCAGGCGTCGCCGATCGCCCCCTCCGCCTCGTGCAGGCTCCAGTTCGCCGCCCAGTACCCGCCGTCCTTGTTGGAGTCGGAGTACCCGAGCATGATCTCCTGCAGCCCGCCCCGGGCCGCGAGCTGCCGCCGGTACACCGGGTTCGCGAACATCTCCCGCAGCAGCGCCGGCGCCCGCCGCAGGTCGTCGACCGTCTCGAAGAGCGGCGCGACGTCGAGGGCCGAACGCGCGGCGCCGTCCGCCTCCTCCGCGAGCGCGCACAGCCCCGCCTCCTTCATGAGCACGAGCACCTCGAGCACGTCGCTCGCCCCGTGCGTCATCGAGATCACGTAGCTCTTCACGCTCTCCGGGTCGCGCGCCACCGCCTCGCGGACGACGCGGAAGACCTCCAGCACGCGGGCCGTCTCGGGGGAGAGCGCCGCCCCCGGCGGCAGCAGCGGGCGCGGCGTCGACAGCTCCCGCGTCAGCAGCGCGGCGCGTTCCTCCTCCGCGAGCGAGAGGTAGTCCCCGCACGCCTGCGCCCGGCGCAGCAGCTCCGCCACGGCCTCCTCGTGCACGCCCGAGTGCTGCCGCACGTCCAGCGTCGCCAGGCACAGCCCGAACGCCCGCGCCCGGACCAGCGCGTCCGCCACCGCCCCGGACCGCGCCGCGTGCCGCAGCCCCGCCCCCTCCAGCGCCCGCTGCAGCAGGCGGAGGTCCTCGACGAGGTCCGCCGCCCCGTAGCCCCCCTCCCCCCGCGCGGCCGCGCGCAGCCGCGCCATCGACTGGAGCAGGAACAGCCGCAGCGGCTCGTGCACCAGGTGCCGCCGGTCCTCCTCCGCGATCCCCCCGAACCCGCGGCGCTCCACCGCCCCGAGCAGCTCCGGCGGCACCCGCGCCTGCCGGTCCGAGACGCTCAGCTCCCCCCGCAGGCGCTCGAGCGAGTCGAGGTGCAGCCCGATCGCCGTCTCGCGCAGCATCGCCAGCGTGCTCCGCGTGACCTCCGGCGTCACGTTCGGGTTCCCGTCCCGGTCCCCGCCGATCCACGACCGGTATCGCAGAAACGCCGCGTCCGGCGCCGCCCCGCCCTCCTCGCCCGGGTACGCGTCGGCGAGCGCCTCGCGCAGGTCGCGGTGCAGCCGCGGCACGGCGTCCCAGATCGACCCCGCGAGGAAGTAGATCCCGTTGCGCACCTCCTCCAGCACGTGCAGCCGCGTCTGCCGCACCTCGTCCGTGCGGAACATCACCTCGAGCACCTCGAGCAGCCGCTCGCGGTCGCGCCGCTCCTCCACCGGCGTGCGGCTCTGCCGGTCGCCGCGACCGAGCACCTCCGCGATCGCCTGCTGCTTGCGCAGCACCGCCCGCCGCCGCGCCTCCGTCGGGTGGGCCGTGAGCGTCGGCTGCACGTCCATCCGCTCCACGATCGCCGCGACGCCCGCCAGCGAGCAGCCCGCCCGCTTCAGCCGCCACACCGCGTCCGCGATCGACTCCGCCCGCGGGCGCTCCGGCGTCGCCGCCCGCTCCCGCTCGCGGTTCACGCGGGCGATGTGGAGCTGCTCGGCCTTGTTCATCAGGTGGAACCGCAGCGTCGAGACGAGCAGCAGCTCGTAGACCGCGCCGAGGTCCATCGCCGCGATCTCGCCCAGCAGCGCCTCGCGGTGCCCGAGCGCCTCGTCCGGGTCCGCCCGGTACGCCTCCTCGCAGCGGCGGAGCATCCGCGCGAACCGCGCCTCGGTCTCCGGCCCGTCCGTCGCCCGCACGACCTCCCGCAGGAGCCCGTCGAGCAGCGCGGTGTCCGTCTCCAGCCGGTCGGGCATGGGCAGCGACCTCCGACCAAGCGTACGGGCGCGGGGCCGCCCCGCGTGCCGCCTGCACGCCCGGCCG
>CAYMFP010000459.1:0-2169 GCA_964389385.1 uncultured Phycisphaeraceae bacterium
GGTCCGGCCGCATGACCATCAGGATGCGGGCCATCTCAGCCGCCCCTCCCTCCGCACCGATCAGATCGCCGCCTCCGCGTCCCCCGCCCCGGGCGGCTCGGCCGTCGCCGGCGCCGCCAGCACCGCGTCCACCCGGTGCCCGTCCATGTCCGCCACCTCCAGCCGCCACCCGCGCCACACCACCGCGTCCGAGGGCGACGGGATCCGCCCGAGCAGTTCCGGCAGCAGCCCGCCCACCGTGTTCGCCGCCGGCGCCGCCGCGTCGGCCGTGTGCGGGATCCCCAGCACCCCCTCGGCCTCGAACACCGGCAGCGCCCCGTCCAGCAGCCACGTCCCGTCCTCGCGCCGGTGCGCCCGCGGCGGCTCCCCCTCCCTCGCCCGCCGCTCCCCGCCCACGATCGCCCGCACGATGTCGTCGAGCGTCACCAGCCCCTCCGTCCCCCCGTACTCGTCCACCACCAGCGCCAGGGGCAGCCCGCTCCGCTGGAACATCTCGAGCAGCTGCAGCGCGTTCGTCGTCTCCGGCACGAACGCCGCTTGCTGCATCAACGCGCGGATCGGCGTCCGTCCGCCGTACGGCGTCCCCCGCGTCAGCACGTCCCTCACCCGCACCACCCCCAGCACCTGGTCCAGCCCCCCGCGGCAGACCGGCAGGTGCGAGTACGGCGCCTCCGCCACCGCCGCCCGCACGCGCTCCGGGCTCATCTGCTCGTCCAGCCACGCCACCTCCGAGCGCGGCACCATCAGCGACGCCGCCCGCAGGTCCGCCACGCGCAGCACCCGCTGCACGATCCGGTTCTCGATCGGATCGAGCACCCCCGTCGCGGCCGCGCTCGACACCACCGCGCGCACGTCCTCCTCCGACACGTCCTCGTGCGCCCGCCGCCGCACCCCCAGCACCCGCGCCACCACGTCCGTCGACACGCTCAGCACCCGCACCAGCGGCGCCGCCGCCACCGACAGCGCCCGAAGCGGCGGCGCGATCGCCGACGCGATCGCCTCGGGAAACGCGATCGCCAGCCGCTTCGGAACCAGCTCCCCGATCACCAGCGAGAAGTACGTGATCCCGCCGACGACCACCGCCAGCGCGATCCCCTCGCCGTACGGCGCCAGCGCCGGGACGCGCTCCACGACGCCCCGCACGTCGTCCGCCAGCGCGTCCTGACCGAACGCGCCCGCGAAGATCCCGATCAGCGTGATCCCCACCTGCACCGTCGACAGGAACCGCGACGGGTCCTCCGCGAGCGCCAGCGCCGCCGCCGCCCCGCCCCGCCCCCGGGCCGCCGCGTGCCGCAGCCGCGACGGCCGCGAACGCATCACCGCCAGCTCCGACATCGCGAACACGCCGTTGAGGAGCAGCAGGACGCCCAGCACGAGGAGCGGAACGAGCATGAGGCATCATCCCGTCCGCCCCGCACCGTTCTACCCGGGCCCCGTCCGCCTACGCGTCCGTCCGCCCGCCCAGCCGCGCCGCCAGCGCCCGCGCCGCCGCCCCCCGGTGGCTCAGCCGGTTCTTCTCCTCCGCGCTCAGCTCCGCCCCCGTACGCTCGTACCCCGGCCCGACCAGGAAGATCGGGTCGTACCCGAACCCGCCCTCCCCCCGCGGCACTTCTCCGATCGCGCCGATCCGCCCCTCGAACGTCCCCCGGGCCGCCGCGATCTCCCGCCCGTCGAACCCCGCCGCCACCATCACGCACACGAACCGCGCCCCCCGGCCCTCCGCCGCGATCCCCTCCAGCTCCCGCAGCACCCGGGCGTTGTTCGACGCGTCCCGCTCCTCGCGCGTCATCCCCGCCTCCCGCCCGTCGGTGCAGTAGTGGCTGCTGATCACCCCCGGCAGCCCCCGCAGCGCGTCCACCTCCAGCCCCGAGTCGTCCGCGATCACCCCCGCGTACGCCGGCCCGAGCCCGCGCAGCACCACCTGCCGCGCGTACCCCGCCGCCTTGATCCGCGCGTTCTCCGCGAACGTCGTCCCCACCTCGTCCGGCTCGTCCCACGGCTCCAGCGAGTCCACGTCCTCCAGCCCGACCACCCCGAGCCCCGCCTCCCGGAAGATCGCCCTCAGTTCCTTCACCTTCTTCGGATTCTGCGTCGCCAGCACGTAGGTCTTCACGCAGACACCCTAGCCCGGACGCCGCTGCTCCGCACGCGAGCGCCGCGTCGGCGTCC
>CAYMFP010000460.1:0-2165 GCA_964389385.1 uncultured Phycisphaeraceae bacterium
CGCCGCGGCGATCGCCGCCGGCCCCGCCCGCCGCGGGTACCAGGAGCGCGGGCTCCCCCCGCGCATCACCGGCGCCCGCGGTGGCCCGCGACGCGAGGTCGTCGTCGAGAACGACATCGCCTGGCGCCTCCAGACCATGGTCGATTTCCTCTTCGGCGGCCCGATCCGGGTGCTGAGCACGGCCGGGGATCCCGCCGCCCGCGCCGACGCCGAACGCCTGCTCGACGCCGTGTGGGAGGCGAGCGGCGGGATCGCCCTGCTCCAGGACGCGGCCCTGCTCGGGCACGTGCACGGGTGGGTGGATTTCGTCGTCCGCGTGGATGAGGTCGCGTTGCTCCAGATGGCAGATCGCAGAGGGGCAGAGGGCAGAGGGGAGGGCACGGACGAGGAGCGGACGCGTCGCGTGGCGTCGGCGATCCGGATCGAGGTCGTCGAGCCGACGCGCGGCGCGCCGGTGATGTCCGCGCGCGACTACCGCGTGCTCGACGGGTACGTGCTCGAACTCGGGAGCGCGGAGGCTTCAGGACGGCAAGACAGCGAGACGCCGGGCTGGCGCGAGCGCGCCGTCGGCTGGGCCCGGCGCTCGCAGCAGGCCTCGCGTGCGCCCGCGTCGCCGGCTCCGAGCGCCGTGCTCGAAGCGCTGACCCCCGGCGTGCGCACGCTCTTCTCCGCGGGGCGTGTGATCGCCCGGGAGGAGAGCCGCCTGCTCCCCGGGGTGCTGCCCGTCGTGCACGTGCAGAACCTGAGCGTCCCCTTCGCCTACGCCGGGCAGAGCGAGGTCGAGCCGCTCATCGGGCTCCAGGACGAACTCAACACCCGCCTCAGCGACCGCGCCCACCGCGTCGCGATGCAGAGCTTCCGCATGTACCTCGCCCGCGGGCTCGAGGGCTTCGGCGAACTCCCCGTCGCGCCCGGGCAGGTCTGGAGCACCGACAACCCGAACGCCAGCATCGAGAGCTTCGGCGGCGACGCCTCCAGCCCGAGCGAGGAGCGCCACGTCACCGAACTCCGCGAGGCGATGGACAAGCTCTCCGGCGTCCCACCGCTCGCCGGCGGCGTCGTGCAGGGGCGCATCGGCAACCTCTCCAGCGGCACGGCCCTCCGCGTCACCCTCATGGCCCTGCTCGGCAAGACCGCACGCAAGCGCGTCACCTACGGCGCGGGGATCGAGCGCGTCAGCCGCATCGTCCTCGACGCCCTCGCGGCCGCCGGGCTGCTCCCGCTCCGCGAGAGCGACCGCGGGGTCCGCGTCCGCTGGCCGGAGGTCCTCGCCGTCGACGAGGAGGAGCGCATCCGCGTCGCCAGGGGCAAGCTCGAGGTCGGCGTCCCGCCGGACGTCGTCCTCGCCGAACTCGGCTACGGGCACGCGGACGCGGGCGTCGCGTAGCGACGCAGATAGCAGATCGGCAGATTGCAGATGAGGACTTCGGGGCTCCCCGCCTCGATGCCTGGATGCCTTGTTGCCTTCCCCCTTCAGGAGACCGAGATGAGCGACCAACCCACCGCAACGACCGTTGATGATCACGCGACGGGCGGCGCCGTCGCCGCACGCCTCGCCGAGGCCGAGCGCAGGCTCGCCGACACCGAACGCCTCCTCCGCCGCGCCGAGCGTCGGGCGGAGATCGACCGCCTGCTCCTCGACGAGGGCGCGGTCGACCTCGAATCGGCCCGCCTCGTCGCGGAGAGCGCGCTCGACGCGGCCGAGGCGCGCGGCGAGAGCCCCGACGCCCCCCAGGCCGTGCGCGCCCTGCGCGAACGCAAGCCCTTCCTCTTCCGCCCGCGCGAGGCCCACCGCCCGCACCGGGGCGACGCGTCCGCCGTCGGCGGCCTGATGCGCCCGCACGCGCTCGCGCCCGACCCCGTCGCGCAGCTCGCCGAGGCCGCCCGCGCCAGCGGAGACCGCGGCGCCCTCCTCCGCTACCTCCGCGCCCGACGCGGGTGTTGAGCCCGGCAACCGGGAGCCGGCAGGCGGCAACCGGGTGGAAGGGGATTCGGCATTCGGGATCCGGCAAACGCCCGAGCCCGCCGCCCTTCCCGCCCCGCCCATCGCCGCTCCCCCGGCCGCCGTCCTCCGGCTCCCCTCCCCCGACTGCCGACTGCCGAATCCCGATTCCCGATTCCCGATTCCCCTCCTCCGGTTGCCGGCTGCCGGTTCCCGGATCCCG
>CAYMFP010000461.1:0-2158 GCA_964389385.1 uncultured Phycisphaeraceae bacterium
GTGGAGGGGAGGCCTTCGGGGCCGGGGCGGCAGACGAAGAGGGCGCCGGCGGGCGCGGGTTGGGAGTCCCACCCCGCGTCGCCGACGTTGGCGGTGGTGATGTAGAGGTCGCGGAGGTCCGGGCCGCCGAAGGCGCAGCTCGTGGGGTTCTCGACGGGGAGGGGGATCTCGCCGAGGAGCCGGCCGGTCTTCGTGCTCCAGCGCGTCACGCGGGAGCCGCCCCACATGCAGACCCAGAGGTGGCCGTCGGCGTCGATGGTCATGCCGTCGGGGTCGCCGAGGCCGTCCGGGATCTCGCAGAGGGGACGGCGGTTGGCGAGGGCGCCGGTCTCGATGTCGTAGTCGAAGGCGTCGATGCGTCGGGTGGGCGTGTCGATGTAGTACATCCGCTCGTGATCCGCGGACCAGACGAGGCCGTTGGAGATGGTGGCGCCTTCGAGCACGCGCGTCACCGAGCGGTCGGGGTCGAGTCGGTAGAGCGAGCCGGCGCCGGGGGCGGTGTCCTTGGCCATGGAGCCGACGAAGAAGCGCCCGGCCGGGCAGCACTTGCCGTCGTTGAAGCGGTTGCCGGGCAGGTCCTGCTCGGGCTCGGCGAGGGTCGCAGCGTCGCCGGCGTTCAGATCGTCGGGCGTGCAGCCGACGGCGACGATGCGGCGGTCGACGGCCGCGAGGATCCCGCCGGACTCGCGCGGGACGACGGTGCCGACGGTCTCGCCCAGGCGGCGTCGCTCGTCGTGCCCGGTGGCGGGGTCGAAGCGGTGGACCTCGCCGCGCTGGATGTCGACCCAGAGCAGGCGTCCGTCGTGCCAGAGGGCGCCCTCGCCGAGGCGGGCGCGGGCGTCGAGGGCGATGTCGGGGGTGGGGGGCATGGGAGCGGTGGGGGTGTGAGAAAGGGACGGGGTTGCGGCGCGGAGGATCCGTCGTTCGTTCCGCTCCCGAATGCCGAATGCCGAATGCCGGATGCCGGATGCCGGTTGCCCGTTGCCGGTTGCCGATCCCCGTTCTCGCCTCAATACACTCCCGGGATCAGCGGCATGATGATCGAGATGAGGATGAGCAGGATGATGATGATCTCGAGGACCTCCATGCGTTTGTGGCTGGTGGCGTCGGTCATCTTCTGGTAGACGCTCTCGGCGGTGGCGAGCTTGCGGAGGACGCTGGCGTCCCACCGCGGGAGGTGGAGTTTGGCGGCCGCGGCCTCGTAGAGGCGGGCGAGGTACTGGTCGCCGACGAGCTTGATGGCGTTGTTGACGCCCTCGAACATGAGGGCGGAGTCGGTCTGGATCTCGGCGAACTGGCGGATCTCGCGGGACCCCTGGGGGATGGGCCAGACGCGCCTGCGGCTGAGGCGGGCGAGGAGCACGTGCGCCTGGTCGAGCAGGCGGTCGAGCTGCTCGTCGAGGACGCGCATCTCGAGCAGCTCGACGTTGGCGTAGGTGAGCAGGGCGACGACGTCGTCGGGGGTGTCGTCGATGAGCAGCGCGGCGTGCCAGTCGATGGCGGTCAGGTCGGCGTCGGAGTAGCTCATCCGGGTGTGGAGCGCGCGGCGGATCTGCTCGGCGGAGACGGGCCCGCTCTCGGAGAGCAGGAGGCGACCGAGGGCGTCCTCGTGGCGGGCGAGGAACTCGGCCGGCGTGGCGCCGAGCGGGGCGGGGTCGAGCGCGAAGATGAAGTAGTCCTCGACCAGGTCGGAGAGGACGGGGCGGGCGACGGCGCCGCGGATGGTCTCGAGCAGGCGTTCGGCGCGGGCCCGCGAGTCCGCGAGGAGGCGTTCGTTGTCGTAGAGCGCGGCGGAGATCGCCGGGAGTTCCTCCGGCGCGGCCTCGATCGGGAGGCGGTACGTCAGCGACACGGCGCCGAAGTCGAAGATCAGGCAGTCGATGACGGGCTCGGTGGAGCGTCCGTCGACGTCGATGGGCTCGGCCGCGATGCCGAAGCGGACGGGCGACGGCTCGTACTCGAACCACGCGGGGCTGGGCCGGCGGGCGCGGACGACGCGGGGGCGGTCGGCCTCGCCGATCAGGCGGTGGGCCTGCTCGAGGGAGATGGAGAAGCCGAGGTCGTAGGCGAAGGCGGCGTGGCAGACGCCGCGCACCCGCGCGGCCGGGTCGGCGTTCGGACCGGTGTCCGTGCGGGGGGCGGGGGCGGGAGCAGTGGG
>CAYMFP010000462.1:0-2157 GCA_964389385.1 uncultured Phycisphaeraceae bacterium
GCGGCGCGGAGCGGGCCGGGGATCGAGCGGCCGGGCGCGGGGTGGGCGGGTTGGGCGGCGGGGGCGCGGCGGGGGGACGCGTCCTCGTCGGAGAGGAAGAGGTCGGTGAGATCGTCGGCGACCTCGCGTGCGATCTGCTCGGACCGGGATTCGGCGTGGGGGGGCGCGGGGGCCTGGGCGCGGGGTTCGGGGCGGGGAGCGTGGGGGGCGTTGCCGTTGACGGCGGCGTGGGCCGGGGCGCTGCGGGCGGCGGGGTCACGCGAGAGGGAGAGCCGGAGGGGCTCCCGCGCGGGGCCGTTGGGGTGCGACATCGCCGAACTCCTCGGACGCGAACCTCGGGGATCCTCCCCGGTCGGGCGCAGAGGATATCGGCTTCGGCGGATGTTCGGGGCCAATGCTTGCGCGATCCGTGCGGAAAACGCGGGCGGATCGCGCAGCGGCGTTCGGGGGGAGGGGTCAGCGGGCCGGGATGGTGACGAGGGAGTTGGCCTCGCCGTACTGGTTGGGGGCGGTCCGCGGGTTGTAGGGGTCGATCACCCAGCGTTCGTCGACGACGAGCTTGTACTGGCGGTTGCCGGGCTCGATGTCGAGGAGGAGTTCGTGGACGCCGAGGCGTTCGTTGCGCTGCATGACGTCGAGGTCGGGGGACCAGCCGTTGAAGTCGCCGACGACGCTGATGCGGTCGCCGAGGGCGAGGGGCTGGACGAAGAGGACGCCGCGGGCGATGACGCGGACGCCGAAGAGGCGCTGCACGCCTTCCTCGGGTCGGGTGGGGATGGGACGGTCGTCGACGAGTTCGAGCGAGCCGCTGCGGGCGAGGACGCGGGGCTGGAGGGCGACGCCGCCGGCGAGGGCGGCGGCGGCGGGGGAGGCGGCGCTGGCCGCGCGGTCGCGCCGCATCTGCTCGGCCCGGCGGATGAGTTCCTCGTGGCGGCTGAGGATCTGGGGCTTGAGGTCGGCGGGCCCGGAGCGGTCGTCGCCGGGGCGGAGGTCGAAGCCCGTCTGCGGCTCGGCGTCGGGCCGGAGGCCGGCGGGGATCTGGACCGGGGCGTTGGGGGCGTCGTCGCGGCGGGGGGGGAGGCCGTGCTCGAGGTCCTCGCGGAGTTCGGCGAGGAGGCGCGCGGGGCCCTCGGCGCGGCGGAAGACGTCGTCGAGGGAGCCGAGGTCGAGGGCCTGGTCGAGGTCGTCGAAGGCTTCGGGCTCGGCGGCGGAGTCGAGGCCGACGTGGGTGATGAGCCAGTCGGCGAGGGTCTGGTAGTCCTGGGCGCCTGTGGAGCGGGCGTCGTAGTCGATGACGGGCTGCCCGAGGGAGGCGGCCTCGCGGAGCTTGGCGTCGAAGCGCACGCTGTGCGGGCAGAGATTGCGCTCGTAGCGGCGGCGGGTCTCGGCGATGAGGTCGCGGGCGAGGGGGCTCTCGGGGTCGAAGAGGGTGGGGACGAGCCGGGAACGGATGCGGATGTCGAGGCGTCGGGCGATGGAGCGGACGGTGTTGATCTGCTTGGCGGCGCCGGAGAGGGCGAAGTAGGAGGACTCGACGGGGATGATGATGTCGCGCGAGGCGGCGAGGGCGTTGTAGGTGAGCAGGCCGATGGAGGGGGGGCAGTCGATGAGGCAGAGGTCGTAGCCCTGGCCGGTGGTGCGGCGGGCGTGCTCGTCGAGGCGTTCGAGGGCCTTGAGGAGGCGGCGCTCCTTGTCGGGCATGTTGGCGAGCCCGCCGCGGATGGCCTCGAGGCCGGCGAGCTTCATGGTGGAGGGGGCGAGGTCGAGGTTGCGAGCGACGCGCCAGAGGAGGCGGTCGGCGCCGAGGGGCTCGTGGTCGTCGGCGAGCATGGCGTCGCCGATGTGGCGCTCGATCTTGCGCTCGGGGATGCCCAGGCCGGCGGCGCAGTGGGACTGGGGGTCGAGATCGGCAAGGAGGACGCGCAGTCCGCGCCGGGCGAGAACGGCGGCGAGGTTGATGGCGGTGGTGGTCTTTCCGCAGCCACCCTTCTGGTTGATGATCGCGACCGTCCGCATGGTCCTGAATCCCTTCCTCGCCGGGTCCCCCGGCGTGCTTGCGGGCCTGTCAACGCAAGCGGGATGCCTGTCGCGAGAAGCCCCCGGGGGCGGTGCGGCTTTCGGGTTGTGGTGGGGTCCGGGGGAGTTATCGGGGGCGGC
>CAYMFP010000463.1:0-2154 GCA_964389385.1 uncultured Phycisphaeraceae bacterium
CCTCTCACCCCGCCCCGTCACCCACCGCGCCGCCCGCCGCGCCGACGAACGCACGCGCCCCGCGGATCCCCCCGAACGACGCGGTCCTTACTGTAGGACAGCAACGCTTCCGCCCCTGCCCCACGGCGGCGACTCCGCCAAGTTGAGACGCGTTCGCACCGAGAGGACCCGGCCGCTCGCACAGCCTCAACCGCCGAACGCGCCGCCCATCCCGGGACCCGGCCGCGGGCCCGCACCCGGAGCGCCCGGGCCGCCGCCCATCGACATCATCCCGGTCTTCGGGTCGATCCGTCCCTCGGCCTGCGCCTTCCGCACCGCCTCCATCACCAGCACGAACTGCTGACGAAGCTCCCGCACCGTCTCGGTCAGCGCCTCGTCCTCCTCCTTCGTGAGGTTCCCCTTCGTCTTCTCCTGCAGGATCCCCAGCAGGTCGATGTGCAGCTTCGCCACCTCCGGCGCCAGCACCGCACGCCCCGTCTCCGGGTCGGGGAACGCGCCCAGGTACGTCAACGCCTGCATCGCGAACATCCGGACGATGTCGTCGAACGAGAGCTGCTCCGCCCCACCCTGCCCCCCGCCCTTCGCCGCCGCCTGCTCGCGGGCCTTCTTCTCCGCCTCCGCGAGCTTCTCCTTCTCGGCGCGGGCCGCCGTCTTCCAGTCATCGTCCACGATAATCTTGGGCTTCTCGTCGGCCATGTCGTCCTGCGATCGTGAAGGGCGATAAGAAACGGCGGGACGCTCCCGCCGTGGTTCGATCCTAGCGGCCGCCACGCCGCCCCGCAGAACGCCCGCCCCGCATTCCGGCGGGTATCCCCGCCGCACCCGCCGCCGACGCCCCCCGCGAGACGCCCATGACCCCCGACGCACGACGCATCCTCGCCCCCGCCTGCCTCGTCCTTCTCGCGGCCGCGGGGTGCGCATTCCGCGCCGAAGGCCCCGAGGGCGAGATCCGCCGCGTCGCCCCCTCCGACTTCGTCGCCGCCGACGGCCCCCGGGCCGGCGCCCCCGCCCCCCGAACCACCCCCCGCGCCGAGCCCCAGGCCCCCCTCCGCCCCTACCTGCTCACCCCCGACCCCGACGCCCCCGAGGTCATCGTCGGCGACCCCGCCCCCGACGCCGCCGCCCGCCCCGTCCCCGGCGGCGACGTCCTCGTCGAGGCCAAGGTCGGCGACATCAACGGCCGCCCCATCTACGCCGGCGAGTTCTTCGAGCCCATCGCCGCCCGCCTCGTCGCCGACACCCAGGGCGCCACCCTCCAGCAGTTCCGCCGCGCCGCACGCCAGCGCATCGGCGAACGCCTCAACGCCCTCCTCAACGACGAACTCCTCCGCGCCGAGGCCCTCTCCCGCCTCACCCCCGAGCAGAAGCAGGGCCTGCGCTACCTCCTCGAGCAGCGCCGCGGGCAGATCCTCAGCGAGAACCTCGGCTCCCGCGCCGCCGCCGAGCGGCGCCTCCTCGAACGCGAGGGCGTCGGCCTCGAGGAGTACCTCCGCAGGCAGCGCGAGGAGGCCCTCATCGGCTACGGGCTCCAGCAGGAGATCGACAAGCGCGTCAACGTCTCCTGGCGCGACATCGTCCAGCGCTACCGCGCCGACAGCGCCAGCGTCTGGAACCCGCCCCCCACCGCCGTCTTCCGCCTCATCCGCGTCCCCGCGAGCAACCAAGAGGCGACCGACGCCATCGCCACCGACCTCGCCCGCGGCGTCCCCTTCGCCGAGGTCGCCGAACGCCCCGTCAACACCGTCACCGAGCCCGGCGGCATCTACGTCTACCAGTTCTCCGGCGACTTCGCCGACGCCGAGTTCTTCCCCATCCCCGCCCTCGACGCCGCCGCCGGCTCCCTCTCCCCCGGCGACTACGCCGGGCCCATCGAGGTCAACCAGCAACGCTACTGGATCATGCTCGAGGAGGTCCGCCGCACCAGCATCCCCCTCTACGACGCCCAGCTCGAGATCGAACGCCAGCTCACCCTCGAACGCCGGCAGCGCGAACTCGCCCGCTACGTCGGCACGCTCAAGCAGGGCGCCAGCCAGGTCCAGCTCGAGCAGATGGCCGAACGCCTCCTCGCCATCGCCGAGGAACGCTACGGCCCCGGCGCCCCCGGCCGCGAACTCCTCACGCCAGCCCCCCCCCCCCCCCCCCCCCCCCCGCCCC
>CAYMFP010000464.1:0-2144 GCA_964389385.1 uncultured Phycisphaeraceae bacterium
CGCGCTGCTGATCGGGATCCTGCTGCCGGCGCTGGGGAAGGCGCGGGAGGCGGCGCACAAGGCGGTGTGCGCGTCGAACATCCGGAGCACGATCCAGCTCGCGCACTTCTTCGCGGGCGAGCGCAAGGACACGATGCCGGTCGCCGGGGAATTCGCGGGCGCGGCCGACAAAGTCTCCATCCAGCGGGACTACCCGCATCTGGCGTCGACTCAGGAGTTCTGGAGCGACGGCACCGGCTCGCGCCGCCAAGAGTACATCATGCCGTTCTACCTCACGCTCGCCCGCTACAGCGGAAAGGAGTGGGACGACCAGAGCTGGGGCGGCATGCTCGACGCCGCCGGCAGTCGTGCGGGTGCGGTCACGGACGGCGTCGCGATGGAGTACTTCCAGTGTCCGGGCGACAAGACCACCGAGCCGGGCAACATGGATCACGCCGGCGTGACGCTCTTCTTCGGGGTTCCCACTGCGAGCAACTGGGCTCAGCACCCACGAGTTCCCGAGATGACGTCCTACGTGTTCAGCGAGTACCTGCTCGGTAGTCCCGGACGTGGACGTTTGTCGGGTCGTGTCAGTCTGAACCCGCATCCGTCTGAACTCATGCTGATCATGGATGGCGATCCGCGCAACGCCTACGGCGGCGACGGGCTCCTGACGGTCTGGGAGCATCAGGACTACAACAGTTGGCCGGCGGCGCAGCAGTATTTTGACGACGACGATTGGTTCTCCGTTGGCGAGTACTACGCTTGGAATCTCGGCGACGGCGTGATGGGAAGCCTGGCGACAAACGGGCGTCCGTCGCAGTGGGAGATGCCGAGACACGGCAAATCCGTCAACGCCGGCTTCACGGATGGGCACGTCGAGAGCACAAGCCAGACAATCGAGGGAATGCGGGATATCTACCTGTCGCGTATGAAGAACGTGCCGGATTGATCGTCCGCGGCCCAGCGTCGGCCGGTGGCGCACCGGCACATCGAACCCCACGCCCCCACCACCGCCCCCGCGACCGCCCCCGAAGCCCATGCCGCACATCCCGATGACCGACATCGCCCGCGTCGACCCGCGGTCCCGCACCCGCTCGCTCTCGGCCGAGAACCCGACCGGGGCCCGGTCGGGCGGGGCGCAGGCCGCCCCCGGGGACGACGAGCACTGCACGCCGGCCGCGGCGGGGCTGGGGCGGGGGTGGAAGGTCCGGCCGTGCCTGCGGAACTTCCGGCCGGGGCAGACGCTGACGCTCGCGGACGTGGAGGGCCCGGGCGTGGTGCAGCACATCTGGTGCACCGTGCTGCACAGCGTGCACCGGCACATCGCGCTGGAGGTCTACTACGACGGGGCGGACGAGCCGTCGATCCGGACGCCGCTGGGGGACTTCTTCGCCAACGGGCTGGACGGGAACGCGCACGTCTTCAGCCAGCCGGTCACGGTGGCGCCGATGGGGGGGATGAACAGCTACTGGGCGATGCCGTTCCGCAAGCGGCTGAAGATCACGGTGCGGAACGACGGGCCGGAGACGATCAACGAGTTCTTCTACCAGATCACGTACGCGGAGCAGGAGGTGCCGGAGGACGCGGGGTACCTGCACGCGTGCTGGCGTCGGAGCCTGACGACGCGGGAGCACCCGGAGCACACGATCCTGGACGGGGCCCGGGGGCCGGGGCACTACGCGGGGACGTACCTGGTCTGGAACCAGCTCTCGAACGGGTGGTGGGGCGAGGGGGAGGTGAAGTTCTTCCTCGACGGGGACCCCCCGGACGGGCCGACGATCTGCGGGACGGGGACGGAGGACTACTTCGGGGGCGCGTGGGGGTTCTTGCGGCGCCACCCGGGCGACCAGCGCCCGCAGACGTACACGGCCCCGTACCTGGGGTACCCGCAGGCGCTGTACGAGGCGACGCACGAGACCGGCCCGCGCGTGCCGGCGCACGCGCTGTACCGCTGGCACCTGCCGGACCCGGTGCGCTTCCGGGAGCACCTGCGGGTGACGGTGCAGGCGCTGGGGTGGTGGGGGAAGGTGTACCAGCCGTTGACGGACGACATCGCCAGCGTGGCGTACTGGTACCAGAGCGAGCCGGGGCCGAGCACGGTGGAACTCCCACGCTACGAGGATCGGCTGCCGCGCTAACCCCCACCCCACCCCACCCCACCC
>CAYMFP010000465.1:0-2130 GCA_964389385.1 uncultured Phycisphaeraceae bacterium
CCCGCCTGTGAAACCGCGTCCGGGAACGGGTCGAACCATCATCCGCTACTCGACTTCCAGCCTTTCGGCCGGCCGTCTTGGCCGGTCCCTACTCCTGTTCTCTCCCTCCTACGTCGAGGTGTCCGGTGGTCAGTGTGATCATCCCGATGCGTGACGCGGGGCGGACCGTCGGCGACACCGTCCGGCGCGTGCTGCTCTCGAGCGTCGTGTCCGAAGTGATCGTGGTGGACGATGGGTCGACCGATGGGTCGCGGGAGGTGGTGGAGGGGATCCGGGATTCCCGGGTTCGGGTGATGTCTTCGCCGGGGCGGGGGATCGCGGCGGCCGTGAACGCGGGGTTCCGGGCGTCGACGGCGGCGTTCGTGGCGCGGTGCGACGCGGACGACTACCGGATCCCGGAGGCGTTGGACCGGCAGCACGCGTGGCTGAAGGCGCACCCGGAGTTCGGGGCGGTGTGCGGGGGGTTCTCGACGTTCTCCCACGATCGCGGGACTCGGGTGGTGGTGACGCCGGACATCGAGCCGCTGGACATCACGCGGGACCTGCAGCGCGGTCGGACGTGGACGCACCTGAACACGTTCCTGGTGCGGCGGGAGGCGTGGGACCGGGCGGGCCCGCTGCGGGGGTGGTTCGAGACGGCCGAGGACATCGACTTCCAGCTCCGGCTCGCGGAGCAGGGCCGGGTGTGGTACGAGCACGGTGTGGTGTACGAGTACCGGCTGAGCGACGGGTCGATCACGCACCGTCAGGCGAGCGCGCGTCGGGTGTTCTTCGAGAACGCGGCGCGGCACTTCGCGCTGCAGCGTCGGGAGCGCGGGGCGGACGACCTGGCGCTGGGGCGTCCGCCGATGGCGCCGCCGGACGTGGGGCGGGTGCTGCCGGCGTCGACGCAGTTTGCGCGGCACCTGCTGGGGGCGGCGGCGCGGTCGTGGCGGGCGGGGGACCGGGCGGGGGCGGTGCGGGCGGCGGCGGGTGCGTGCCGGCGGACGCCGTCGAGCATGACGGCGTGGCGGACGCTGCTGAGCGTGGCGCTGCGGCCGGCGCCGGAGGCGGCGGCGTCTTCGGCGGGCGTGGCGGCGTCGGTGCGTCCGCGGCGGCCGTCGCCGCCGGGCGAGCCCCGGCGGGTGGACCGCCCGGCGAGCCCGCGGACCTGAGGAGGCGATGCGCATCACCTTCGTGTGCGATCTCGCGGACTTCACGGGGGGGAACCGGGTGATCGCGGAGCACGCGCGGCGTTTGAGCGCGCGCGGGCACGAGGTGCTGGCGGTGTCGCGGGCGCGGATCCCGCCGACGCTTGGGGAGCGGGCGCGGGCGGCGGCGCGGCTGCGGGCGGCGCCGGGGATCCGGGCGCCGGGGGTGTCGCACTTTCAGCTGCTGGGGGTGGAGCACCGGGTGATCCCGTCGTCGCGGCCGGTGTCGGAGCGGGACGTGCCGGACGGGGACGTGGTGGTGGCGACGTGGTGGCGGACGGCGCGGTGGGTGGCGGGGCTGCCGGCGCGGAAGGGGGCGAAGGCGTACTTCATGCAGGACTACGGGGGTGCGGGGCAGCCGGAGGGGCGGGTGGCGGCGACGTTCCGGCTGCCGCTGGAGATCGTCACGATCTCGCCGTTCCTGGCGGGGTTCGTGCGGGAGCGGTCGGGGCGGGAGAGCCACCTGGTGATGAACGCGGTGGACCTGGGGGTGTTCCGCGGCGAGCCTCGGGGGCGGAACGCGCGGTTCACGGTGGGGACGCTGATCAGCCGGGCGCCGCAGAAGGGGTCGGACGTGTGCGTGCGGGCGATGGAGGCGATCCGCGAGCGGGAGCCGGGGGCGCGGTTCGTGTGCTTCGGGAAGCAGCCGCGGGCGGGGTGGGTGCGGTCGCTGTCTTGGCTGGAGCGGCACGGGACGGTGCCGGACGAGACGGCCGCGGAGCTGTACCGGAGCTGCGACGCGTGGCTGTTCGGGTCTCGGCGGGAGGGGTTCGGGCTGCCGGTGCTGGAGGCGATGGCGTGCCGGACGCCGGTGGTGGCGACGCCGGCCGGGGCGGCGCCGGAGCTGGTCGCGGGGGGTGGAGGGGTGCTGGTGCGGCCCGAGGATCCGGAGGGGATGGCCGAGGCGGCGCTGGGGGTGTGGCGCGGGCCGGAGGAGGCG
>CAYMFP010000466.1:0-2115 GCA_964389385.1 uncultured Phycisphaeraceae bacterium
CAAAACGAAAGCAGGACGCTTCCGGATGGAAGCGTCCCGCTGGAGGAGAGAGAGATCTGCGATACAGTACGCATGCGCCGCGTCTGTGATGGTGCTATCGGAACGAAAACCCGTGGAACTGGATAATTCTCCGTCACTTCGGCAGATTTTTCCACCGATTTCAGCGGCGGCATCGGCCCTACACACCCTCCAAATTATGGAGAAACTGGGTCATTTTCCCCCTCGGTTCGGCGTTGTTTGCCGAAGGCCGCGCCCGTCGGTCGGCCATGCGCCGTCCTGTTGCGAAGGATGACGTTCCGGCCGTCCGGGTCCGGGCGGCGTCCTCGGCGCAACGGGAGGTGCGATGGCCCTCGGCAAGCAAGCGGTTCTCGAGGCACTCGGGCGCGTCCGGAGCCCCGGGGGGAAGCCCCTCTCCGACGCGGTGGAGTGGGTGGCGGTCTTGGATGACGTGGCCTCGGTGAAGCTCCACCTTCCGGGGGAGGACGACCGCGTGGCGCTCGCCGCGCTGGCCGACGAGGCCGGGCGGGCCGTCCGCGCCCGGGCCCGCGAGGCCGGGCAGCCGCTCTCGAGCCTGCGCATCGAATTCGTGGACGCGGGCGGTCACGTGCTCTTCGCCTCCGGGGGCGGGGCGCCCGCCGGCTCGCCCGAGGCCGAGGGCCACCGCCGCCAGGGCATCCCGCGGGAGCCCAAGCCCGCCCAGGCGCCGCCGCCGACGCCCGCGCCCTCCCCCACCGCCGTACGCCCGGCCTCGCCGCAGGCAGGCGCCGGCTCGCTGCCGGGGATCACCCACGCCATCGCCGTCGGGGCGGGCAAGGGGGGCGTCGGCAAGAGCACCGTGGCGGTGAACCTCGCCGTCGGGCTGGCGCGGAAGGGGCACGCGGTCGGGCTGCTCGACGGGGACATCTACGGGCCGAGCCTGCCGACGATGCTCGGGCTCGACGCGATGGAGCAGAACGTGATCGAGGGGCGGCTGCAGCCGTTCTACGTGCACGGCGTCAAGGCTGTCTCGATCGGCAAGCTCGTCGACGCGGAGAAGCCGCTGATCTGGCGCGGGCCGATGGCCCACGGGGCGTTCAGCCAGCTCGTGAACAAGACGGACTGGGGGGAGCTGGACTACCTGATCATCGACCTGCCCCCCGGGACGGGCGACGTGCCGCTGACGCTCGCCCAATCGGTCCGCCTCACCGGCTCGGTCGTGGTCTGCACGCCGCAGAAGGTCGCGCAGGACGACGCGGTGCGGGCGGCCCGGATGTTCCAGCAGCTCAACGTCGACGTCCTCGGCGTCGTCGAGAACATGTCCTTCTTCATCGGGGACGACGGCAAGGAGTACGACATCTTCGGGCGCGGCGGGGCGGAGGCGATGGCCCAGCGCCTCAACCTGCCCTACCTCGGCGGCATCCCGATCAACACCGCCCTGCGGCGGAACGGCGACCAGGGGGATCCGTCGGCGAACTTCGACCCCGCCACGGCCGGGGGGGAGACGCTGCCGCGGCACCTCACCGCCCTGGTCGAGCAGTTCGAATCGCAGGTGGCGCTGGCGAGCCTGCGGCAGGGGCGCACCCGCCCGACGCTGAGCATCAGCTGACACCGGGTTCCGCCCGGTGCCGAACCGGCGGGCCGGCGCCGGCCCGGACGGCGCCGGCCGGGCTTGCGCTCACCCCGCGCATTTGCATGATCCGCGCCCGCAATGCGCTTGACAGGCGCCGGGTCGGCTCGGATGCTCCTCCGGAGGAGACGCACATGCACGCGCGCACGCCGCTCGTTCTCGTTCTGTCCTGCCTCGCGGCCCCGGCCTCGGCCCAGTACACCATCCCCTGGCACACGATCGACGGAGGGGGAGGCACCTCCTCCGGCGGGGGATATACCTTGTCCGGGACGATCGGGCAGGCGGACGCCGGGGGCGTGATGACCGGGGGCGCGTACACCCTCGTCGGCGGGTTCTGGGCGGGGTTCACGGAGCCGTGCCCGGCCGACTTCGACGGCAACGGCGTGGCCAACGTGAACGACCTGCTCGCCTTCCTCGGCGCCTTCCGCACCCAGGACGCGTCGGCGGACTTCGACGGGAGCGGCGTCGTCAACGTGAACGACCTGCTCGGGTTCCTGGGCGCGTTCCGC
>CAYMFP010000467.1:0-2108 GCA_964389385.1 uncultured Phycisphaeraceae bacterium
CGTGTTCTCCGGTGACCGCGAGCATCTGCTGCAGCATGGGGCGAGTGTACCCGGCGCGCGGCGGACGCTCAG
This sequence comes from uncultured Phycisphaeraceae bacterium, assembly GCA_964389385.1. Classification (GTDB taxonomy): domain Bacteria; phylum Planctomycetota; class Phycisphaerae; order Phycisphaerales; family UBA1924; genus CAYMFP01. Next base: position 73 of record CAYMFP010000467.1, read on the forward strand.
GCGAAGGCGCGGCGCATCCGCGCCCGCCGGACGGCGGCCGCCGCGAGGGCGAGCGCCGCCCACCACGGCGCCCCGGCGACCGCGGCCTCGACGATCCGGGCGAGGCTCCGTCCCAGCCCCCCGAGCCCGCGTCGCCACCCGCCCCGGATCTCGCCGGCGATCTCCCGCATCGTCGGGGCGGGGGAGGACCGCCCGCGGGCGGCGTCCGCGTCGGGCTCGCGCAGCTCCAGGGTGAGCGTCGCGAGGGCGGCGAGCCCGGCGAGGCGGGATCGCTGCGCCTCCAGACGCTCGATCCGCTCGCGGACGCGGGACAGCTCGTCGCGGAGGCGGAGGAGGTCGCCGAGGTCGGCCTCGTCCCGGGCGGCGAGGAGTTCGAGAAGCTCGGCCTCGACGCGCCGCTCGTTGCGCAGGCGGGCGTCGAGGTCGACGGCCTGGGCTGTGACGTCCTCGGCGCGGAGGTCTTCGCTGCGCACCTCGCCGATCTCCCGGAGTTCGGCGAGGAACGCGTCGAGCCGATCGCTGGCGACGCGGACGACGAGCGTGGCGCGGGCGGGGGTGCGTGCATCCCCCTCGCCCTCGATCGCGGCGGTGACCTTCGCGGTCTCGACGAACTCGCCGCGGGCCGGGCTCAGCATGGCGCGGATTCGGGCGGCGGCGGCCGCGGGGTCCGGCGCGGCGATCTCGACGACGCCGCGGCGGGCGACGATGCGCTCGACGGGACCGACGATGTCCGGCGCCTCGGCGCGGCCGGGATCGGAGATGCGGTGGCGGGGCGCGGGGGAGGCGGCGTCGGCGTCGGCCGCGGGACCGCCGGCGAGAGGAGGCGTGCGAGGAGCCGGATCGAACCGCTGCGCGTCGGCGATCGACGCGAGGCGGCTGGCTTCGTCGGCGTCGATCGCGGCGGCGTCCGGGGCGCGCGACGCCGCCGGCGCCGGAGAACGCCGCGCCGTGCCCGTGTTCATCGCGAGGTGGAGGACGAAGGCCCCGATGACGAGCGCCGCGGCGGCCGCGAGGCCTCCCGGCACGCGCCGCCCCAGCACGGGCATGATCTCGCGGAGCGAGCCGGGCTCGGGGCGGTCGCGGCCCGCCTCTTCGAGGGCCGCGGCGGCGAGGCGCCCGCCGGTGTCCTCCCCGCTCGTCAGATCGCGCAGGCCCGCCTCGATCCGCTCGTCCAGCGCCGTCCGCTCGTGCTCGTTCATCGCCGCGCCCCTTCCTGCACCCGCTCCGGCCTCGCGAACTCCTGCCCGTCCCGCGCGTCGTCCCAGGCCGCGAGCCGTTCGCGCAGCTCGCGCATCGCGTGGAAGATGCGCGTCTTGACGGTGCCGGCCGGGACGCGCAGAACCTCGGCCGCACGCTCGCGCGTGAGCCCGAGCCCGAAGCAGAGGACAACCGCCTCGCGTTTCGCGGCGTCGAGCGACGCCACGGCCGCCCGGAGCTGAGCGTCCCACCCGTCCCCGGGCCGGGCGTGCGCGGCGGACGGGGGCGAGGGCTCGTGCGGCCGCTCGCGCACCAGCCGGAGCCCCCAGGCCCGCTCGCGCCGGCGGCGGGCGATCTCGTCCCGGCAGGCGTTCACGGTGACGGCGAGCAGCCAGGAGCGGGCGTCGCCGTCGCCCCGGTACGTCCGCGCGTGGCGGATGACCCGCACCCACGCGGTCTGGACCGCCTCCCGGGCGGCGTCCTCGCCCCCGTCTCCGGCGAGCAGCCCGCGGGCGAGGGCGAGCATCGCCCCCTCGTGCCGCCGCGCGAGGCTCGCCAGAGCGGCGCGGTCCCCGGCCCCGAAGGCCCGGAGGAGGGCGCGGTCGTCCGTCGGAGGTTGGGCCGGTTCGGCGTCCACCACCCCATTGGACCGGCGCAGGTCGGGATCGGTTCAAAGGCCGCGAAGATTTCCGCGGGCCGCCCGCCGGGGCCGGCGACGGAGGGAAAGGCCGCCGCCGCAGGGGACCGCGGCGGCGGCGTTCAGCGGGCGCAGGCCGGGCACGGCTCAGCGCTCGGCGCGGTCCCGGCGCGTCTGCCGGTCCTGCTCGGCGTCGTCGTAC
>CAYMFP010000468.1:0-2107 GCA_964389385.1 uncultured Phycisphaeraceae bacterium
CCAACCGATAACTCCACCCCCTCGCCCACCCCCGCCCGCCGCAAGGATCCCGCCTTCGCCCTCGACCGCCGGGCCGCCCTCGCCGCCCTCGGCGCCACCGGCGTCGGCGCCGTCTTCACCTCCGCCGCCGCGGCCCGCCCCGGCGGCCCGCGCCCCGCCCGCATGACCGCTCCCCGGGACGACCAGGGCGGCGCGGGCGGCGAGATCGGCTGGGACGACCGGACCGGGAAATACGTTCTCCCTCCCCTCCCCTACCCCTACGACGCCCTCGACCCGCACATCGACGAGCAGACGATGCGCTTCCACCACGACCGCCACCATCAGGCGTACGTGGACGGGCTCAACAAGGCGGTGGAGAACCTCAAGCAGGCCCAGCAGGGCGGCGACCCCTCCCGCATCGAGCAGTACGTGCACGACCTCTCCTTCAACGGGGGCGGGCACATCAACCACACGCTCTTCTGGAACTTCATGACCCCCGAGGGCGGGGGCGAGCCGGAGGGGGAACTCGCCCGGCAGATCGACCAGGACTTCGGCTCGTTCAACCAGTTCGTCGCCGTGTTCCACCAGGCCGCCAAGAGCGTCAAGGGCTCCGGCTGGGGCTGGCTCGTGTACGAGCCCGTCGCCAAGCGCCTGTTCGTGACGCACATGCACAACCAGGAGGACCAGCTCTGGGGCGGGCTCGTCCCGATCCTCGGCGTCGACGTCTGGGAGCACGCGTACTACCTGAAGTACGGGCCCGACCGGCAGGCCTACCTCGACGCGTTCATGAACGTGATCGACTGGGCCTACTGCGGGCAACGCTTCGAGGCCGCCCGGCAGGTTCCGGGCATCGCCGGCAAGCAGCCCGCCGGACGCCCGACGCCCGGCCTCCGCGCCCCGCGCGAGCGCGACGGGCAGCGCCAGCGCCGCGGCCAGTGACACCCCGCGTGCCGGCGCCGGCCCCGGCGCCCGCACGCCTTCCCTCCGCCCCCCGCGGCGAACCCGCTCGCGAATCGGTAGCTTCTCCGCGTGATCTCCCGCGAGCACGAGCCCGACGTCCCGGCGGCGATCCCGCTCCGCGAGGCGGAGCGCCCGGACGCGGACCTGGTCGCCGCGGTGAACGCCGGCCCGCCGGGCGCCGAGGCGGCCTTCGCCGCCATCTACCGCCGGCACAAGGACTTCTGCTTCCGAACCGCCGTCCGCATCACGCACGATCCGCAGACCGCCATGGACGCCGTGCAGGAAGCCTTCATCCACCTCGCCCGCCAGTTCCCCGGCTTCTCCCTGAGCGGGAAGCTGACGACCTACCTCTACCCGGTCGTCCGGCACCGGGCCCTGGGGCTCGCCCGCCGCGCGCGCCGCACGCCCGACCCCGCCCGCCTCGCCCCCCCCGGCGACGCCTCCCCCACGCCCGAGAACGATCTCGCCCCCCTCCGCGCGGCCTTGGAAGACCTCCCGGACATCCACCGCGAGGTCCTCGTGCTCCGCGTCGTCGAGGGGCTGGACGTCTCCGCCACGGCCCAAGCCTTGGGGCTGCCGACCGGAACCGTCAAATCCCGCCTGCACAAGGCGATCGCCCGCCTCCGCGAGGACCCGCGGACGCAGGCCTACTTCTCGTGAACCACGCGTGAACCCCGCGCCCTCGGGGCGCACTCCATGCCGGGAGCACCGATGCCCGACGAGCCGAACATTCCGGACCGCCTGCGGGACGACCTCCGCCGCGCGTTCGCCGGCGCGGCGCCCGCCGATCGGGACGAACAGACGCTCCGCGCCGCGATCGCGGAACTCGGCCCCGGGGAAGCCGCGCCCCGGGAACAGCGGTGGCGCATGCCGCGCCGCCTCCGCTTCGCCGTCGTCGGGTCCGGCGTCGCCGCGGCCGCGGCGCTCGGGCTGACCGTCTACCTGCTCGGCGGCGGGCGGCACCCGCCGGCGCCCCTGCGCGGGGCCGGCCTCGCCGAGAACGCCCCGGAGCGGCGGCTGGCCGAGGCCGCGCCTTCCGAGGAGTTCGCCCGCACGTTCGCCGCGGCCGAGCCGGCGCCGGAGGCCGAGGCCGGCCTCCGCACGCTCCGAGCCCCGGCCGCGGCGCCGGCCCCGGGCGCGGCGCGCCGGGCGGAGGCCGCGCCCCCCG
>CAYMFP010000469.1:0-2096 GCA_964389385.1 uncultured Phycisphaeraceae bacterium
CAGATCGGCATCGAGTGGCCCGCGCAGCCGAAGGTGCTGAGCGACAAGGACCGGGGCCACCCGGACTTCGGCCCCGCCTCGCTCGCCTGACGCCGGAGCCTCCGCGCGAGGTCCCCGATGGAAGACGATCGCTCCCAGGACGGCCCGCTGCACGTCGTCTGCATGGTCGGCCCCGGCCGCTCCGGCTCGACCGTGCTCGCCGAGCTGCTCGCCACGGCGAGCGGCGGGGTGTTCCTCGGCGAGCTGCTGCACCTCGGCGGCCGGACCGAGACGCGTTCCTGCTCGTGCGGAACGAGGCTGGTGGAATGCCCGTACTGGAACGGCGTGTCGGCCGAGTGCGGCCTGCCGCTGCCCGAACTCGGCCGGAGGTTCGCGGCGGCGAAGCTGGCGACCCGGACGCGGCCGGTTCCGTACCTGCGGGCGTACTTCGGCGGCCCCGACGAGGAGCTGACGGCCCTGCTCCGCCGCGTGCTCGCCGCAACCTGCCGCGTCGCCGGCACGCGCGTCGCCATCGAGAGTTCCAAGGCCCCGGCGTTGCTCCCGGCCCTGCGCGGCGCCGCCGACAGGGCGAGCGCGGTGCTGGTCCAGCGCGCGGCGGATCAGGTCCGCCGCTCGTACCAGAAGGCGCGCGAGTTCTCCATCCGCGCGGGCCGGGACGGGTACTACCGCAGGACGCCGCCGTGGTCCGTGCCCGCCCTCGTCGGGGCGAAGTCGGCCCTCTCGATCGCGATGGCGCGGCGGCTGAGCGTCGAACTCGAAACAGTTGCGCCTGCAGGACGTGCTCGTCGATCCCAGGGGCCGTGTCGTCGAGATCCTGCAGCGGTTCGGACTGCCGCACGACCATGCGGACCGGATCCGGCCCGACGGCTTCCACAAGGCCGACCTGCACTCCGTCGGCGGGAACAGCAAACGCCACAGGCGGGGCTTCGTCCCGTTCGAGGCGTAGCACGCAGGCCTTGCACCCCGATTCCTCCGCACGCCGCCGAGCGAAACGCGACATGACGACCTCCCAGGCCGAGCACGCCCCACCCGCCGATCCGACGCGGCCTCTCCTGCCGGACCCCGGCCTGGGAGCGATCTTCGGCACCTCGCGCAGCGGATCGACGTGGCTGGGCGCCCTCATCGGGGCCCACCCGGACGTGACCTACCGCTTCGAACCCTTCCGCCGCGGGCGGCGGGACCCGCGCATCTCGGGGCTCGGCGCGGCGCTGCGCGATCAACCGCTCGACGCCTCGACGCTCGCGACCATCGACGCGTTCCTCCGCGAAGCCCACCCGTGGCGGGACAAGGCGCCCTTCCTCCCGAAGCGGCACGAACGCACGTTCGGCCGGACCGCAGCCTCCCTTATCGCCCGGCGCTTGCCGCCGCTGGCCGCGGCCTACCGGCGGTTCTATTCGGTGGGCCCCGGCCCGCGCGTGGTCTTCAAGGAGGTCGACCTGCCCTGGCTCCTCCGCGCCCTCGTCCTCGAGACGGAGGCGCCCGTGGTGTACCTGGTGCGCTCGCCGTTCGGATACGTGGCCTCGCAGCTCCGCGGACAGGCGGAGGGGCACATGCGGGACGGACGCGTCCGCGTGCTGGAGAGCACCCTCCCCGGGCGAGCCCCCGACCTGGCGCGGTACCTGGACGCCCTGCCGACGATGAGCGACGCCCAGCGGAACGCGATCGTCTGGCGGATGGACGTCGAGGAGGCAATCGCCTGGGTCGACCGGGGACGCCGCGCCATGGTGGTTGTCTACGAGCAGCTCTGCGCCGACCCGCACGGAGTGCTCCGGGCGGTCCTCGCCCATCTCGGCCTCCCGCCCCACCCGCAGTGCGACGCCTTTGTCGACGCCTCGACCGGCCGCGGCCCGAGCGCCGGACGCGACCTCGCACGCCACAAATACTTCAGCATCTTCCGGAACCCCGCGGAATCGGCCCACAAGTGGCGCGAGCAGCTCGACGCCGCCCAGATCGCGGCGGTGGAGGAGATCGTCGCGGACAGCCCCGTCGTGCGCCGCTTCAGAGACCAAGGCCTTTGGGAAGCCCCATGAGAATCCTGCTGACCGGCGCCAGCTCCTTCACCGGCTGCCACTTCGTCCGCGCCCTCGCGGCGGCCG
>CAYMFP010000470.1:0-2082 GCA_964389385.1 uncultured Phycisphaeraceae bacterium
CACCCCACCCCTCACTCCCGCTCCGCCCCCACTCTCGCTCCGCCCTCCTCCCCTCACCGTCCGAGGCGGCGCCCCCCGCATCGCGGCGTTTTTGCGTGCGCGCCGCCGAACGCCTGCGGGCGCGCCGCGGCGCCTGCGCACTCCTGCCGCGGAGGCGCGCCGCCCGGCGGACCGGACGCGGCGGGCCCCGCCTCGCAGGGAGGATCAGGCATGGCAGCTCTCCAACGTCTTCTGATCGGCGGCGCCGCGCTGGCGGCCGCGGCCCCGGGCGCCCGCGCCCAGTTCGTCGGCTTCGGCCCGAGCAACGGCGCGTACGCCGGGTACTACCCCCTCCACGTCGAGGGCGGCGACGTCAGCGGCGACGGCATCCCCGACATCGTCACGCTGAACTACAACGGCGACGTCACCGCCTCCGTCAGCGCCGGCGACGGCGTCATCGCCGCCTCGGTGAACCTGCTCGCTCCGATCGCGGACCCGCTCGACTTCCGCCTGGCGGACGTGGACGGCGACGGCGACACCGACATCCTGCGGATCTCCGATCCGTCCGACGTCGAACTCCGCGTGTACCGCAACCAGGGCGGGCTCCAGTTCACCCTCTCGAGCGTGCTCCGCGGCTTCGGCGCCTCGGCGCGCAGCGAAATCCGCGTGGGCGACCTGAACGGCGACGGGCGCCCCGACGCGTACGTCGTCACCTCCACCGGCGTCGGCGTGAGCCTGAACCAGGGCAACGGGCAGTTCGCCGCCCCGGTGAAGCTCAACCTGCCCGGCTTCATCGGCGTCGAACTCGCCGTCGGCGACCTCGACGGCGACGGGCGGGACGACGCCGTCGCGATGAGCGACAACCGGACCCTCCGGGTGCTCCTCAGCACGGGCGCGGCCCTCGCCGAGCACCAGTCGGCGTCGGTGACGGACGACCCGGACGACGTCGAACTCGCGGACATCGACGACGACGGCGACCTCGACGTGCTCGTCTCCTCCTCCGGCGGTGGCGGGCAGATCGACGTCTTCCGCAACGACGGGCTCGGCAACCTCACCTTCCAGTACAGCATCCCGATGCCGTACGCGTACGAGATCGAGATCGCCGACCTCGACGGCGACGGCGATCCCGACATCGTCTCGTCGACGTACAGCGGCGCCTACTACGCCCGCGTCCTGCTCAACGACGGCTTCGGCTTCTTCAACGAGTGGCCGACCCTCTACACGTTCCCCGGCGGGCGGCAGGACTTCGCGCTCGTGAACTACGTCCCGGCGAGCGGCCCGGAACTCGTCGGCGTCGACTACGGCAACGGCGGGAGCAACCTCGGCATCCGCATCAACCAGACGCCCGACACCGCCCCCGCCGCCTTCGCGCTGCGCAGCCCCCCGGACGGGGCCCAGGGCCTCGCCCTGCCCGAGCACGTCGACGCGTGGGCAGGCCGCGTCCGCCCGCTCCTGGAGTGGGAGCGAGCCGCCGGCTTCGGCGTGAGCTACACCGTCCGCATCGCCCGCGACGCCGCGTTCACGGACGTCGTCTTCTCCGCCTCCGGCATCACCGACCGCGTCGCCGCGGTGGACCCGGGCGTGCTCGCCCCGGACACCACGTACCACTGGCGCGTCGAGGCCGTGAACTCCTCCGGCGCCACCATCGCCGCCGACGGGCACCGCACGTTCACGACGGCCGAGGGCCCCTGGACCGGCGCCGCCAGCGACTTTGACCGCAACGGGGTGGTGAACGTCAACGACCTGCTCGGCTTCCTCGGCGCGTTCCGCAACGGCTCCTGACCGCCCGCCCCGCCGGCTCGCCCCGGCGAAGGGCCCTCCGCGGCGGCGCCCGCCGACCCGAGCGCCGCCGCTTTCCGTTCCCGCTCCGACCCATCACGTGCTCTGCTCCGAACCGCCTCCCGCCACGCCGCCCCCTGCTTTGCGGGGTTCGCGCCGCGGGCGGTCGATGGCGGCGTTCCTTCGCAACGCGGGCCGCTCGCCGTCGCCGATCCGTTCCGGCGCCCGCGGCGACGGGGATGAGGGTGGGGCGGGGATGGGGTGGATCGGAGTGGGCGTGGGATGGGGTGGGGTGGGGTGGGTCCAAGAACAACGGCGGCAGCG
>CAYMFP010000471.1:0-2080 GCA_964389385.1 uncultured Phycisphaeraceae bacterium
CGCCGACAGGCCGCCGAACTCCGCGCCGTCGCACGCCGCCTCGGCATGGTCGCCCCCATCGCCTACGTCCTCACCCCCAGGGCCCGCTGGCTCGCCCCCGCCCACCGCCCCTACGCCCCCCTCTACTACGCCGTCGACGACCACGCCCACTACGGCGGCCTCACCACCGCCCAGCGCCGCAACGCCCGCGTCCACGAGGAAGCCCTCCTCCGCTGGTCCGACCGCGCCCTCGCCCTCTCCCCGCGCCTCCTCGAACGCCTCCGCACCATCCAGCGCGACACCCACCTCCTCGAAGGCGGCTGCGACGCCCGCATGTTCGCCCCCGACGCCCTCGAACGCGCCGCCGAACACCCCGCCCTCGAGGGCCTCCCCCGCCCCCGCCTCGTCTTCGTCGGACAGATCGACGACCGCCTCGACCAGCCCCTCCTCCGCGCCCTCGCCGAAGCCCTCCCCGCCGCCCGCATCGTCCTCGCCGGACGCGTCCAGGCCGAGCAGCCCGACCTCGACGTCTCCCGCCTCCGCGCCCTCCCCAACGTCCGCTTCCTCGGCTTCCTCCCCCACCGCGAACTCCCCTCGCTCCTCAAGGGCGCCGACGTCCTCCTCGTCCCCTACCTCCGCAACGAACTCACCCAGGCCTGCAACCCCCTCAAGGTCTACGAGTACCTCGCCACCGGACGCCCCGTCGTCTCCACCCGCCTCGACGGCCTGAACTCCTGCCGCGACGCCGTCGCCCTCGCCGACGACCACGCCCAGTTCATCGCCGCCGTCCGCGCCGCCCTCGACGACCCCGAAGCCGGCCGCGGCCAGCGCCTCGCCCGCGCCGACGCCCTCGACTGGGAACGCCGCGTCAACGACCTCGAACGCCACCTCGCCCACGTCCTCGCCCGCGCCGACGCCGACCCCCGCCGACGCATCCGCCCCCTCGGCCCGCGCCACGCCGCACCCCTCAGGCTCGATCCCAAGGACGCCAGCGAACACGCCCTCCTCCACCCCTTCCCCGCCGACGCCCTCAACCCCAGACAACGCGCCCTCCGCACGGCCGCCCGCGCCCTCGGCCGCACCGCCTGGCTCGCGCGCCGCGCCCTCCGCGCCGCCGCCGGACGCCCCGGCCGCGTCCGCCGCGTCCTCGTCGCCCGCCGCGGCGGCCTCGGAGATCTCGTCGCCCTCCTCCCCATGCTCCGCGCCCTCCGAGACGCCGGCGCCCGCGTCACCCTCGCCGTCGACCCCGCCAACCCCGCCCCCGCTCTCCTCAAGGACACCGGCCTCGTCCACGAGATCCTCGTCCTCCACCCCCCCGCCACCCCCGCCCAACGCCTCGCCCAGGCCTGGACCCTCCTCCGACGCGGCTTCGACGCCCACCTCACCGGCTGCCGCTACTTCACCGGCCGCGAAACCCTCTTCTGCGGCGCCCCCATCCACGCCTCCATCGACGACGGCCACCCCCACCAGCGCCTCGCCGACCGCATCCTCCCCCTCGACCCCGCCCGCCACGAGGCCGACAACATGCTCGCCCTCGTCCGCGCCCTCGGCCTGCCCGTCCACCCCGACCGCCGCACCCCCGCACTCGACCTCCCCGAACCCCGCCTCCGCGCCGCCGCCGCCGAACTCCGCGCCCTCTCCCCCGACCTCGCCGCCGCCCCCATCCGCCCCGGCCCGCAGCCCGACGCCCCCGAGTGGATCGCCGTCCACCCCGGCGCCGCCCGCCCGTCGCGCCGCTGGCCCGAAGACCGCTTCGTCGAGGTCCTCACCCAACTCCTCCGCGAACGCCCCGCCCTCTGCGTCGCCCTCACCGGCTCCAAGGACGAAGCCCCCCTCGCCCAGCGCATCGCGGGCGCCCTCCCCCCCGACCTCCGCCCCCGCGTCCTCGTCGCCGCCGGCCGCACCTCCCTCGACGCCCTCTGCGCCCTCCTCCTCCGCTCCCGCCTCCTCCTCTCCAACGACACCGGCGTCATGCACCTCGCCGCCGCCCTCGGCGTCCCGCTCGTCGCCCTCTTCGGCCCCGAAAACCCCCGCCGCTGGGGCCCCCTCCCCCGCCCCAGCGTCCCCACAACCATCCTCCAGATCCGCGTCCCCTGCTTCC
>CAYMFP010000472.1:0-2079 GCA_964389385.1 uncultured Phycisphaeraceae bacterium
AGATGTTCGTGCCGCTGATCAACCTCGGGCGCGAGCCGTACACGGTGGTGCACGGGGCGCGGATCGCGCAGATGGTCATCGCGCCGGTTGTGCGCGCGGAGGTGCGGGAGGTCGAGGAGCTGGACGAGACGCGGCGCGGCGCCGCGGGCTTCGGTTCGACGGGCGGGCACTGACGCAGTACGCTCCCCGGCCGGCAACACGTACGAGCCCACGGCGGGCTCGTACGTGACGGCGTCCGGACGACCGCGGCGCCAGCCACGCCCATCGATCTTGAACCCACTGTTCAACGCCTGCCCGGCGTCGCCGAGGGGAACCGAGTGCCGACGCGCCCCACCGAGCCCCACGCCTCTTCCCCGGGCCTCATCCTCGTCCGCCGCGCCCTCGTCGTCGTCCTGATCGTGCTCCTCGGGCTCACGGCCGCTTCCGCCTGGAAGGCGGATGCGGTGTACGACAGCGTGTGGAGCCTGGAGTTCTCGCCGGACGCCAGCCTCCTCGTGGTCGGCAGCAGCAACGGCGTCACCCTCTACGAGCCCGGCGGCGCGGGGCGTCTCCTGCACGTTCCCGGCGCGCACGGCTCCGCCTTCTCGCCGGACGGATCGCGGCTCGCGGTCGCCGCGCCCGGGCGCATCGCCGTCTTCGACACCGCCTCCCGTTCGGCGGTGTTCGAGGCGCCCATCCCCGACGACTGGAACACCAACCCGGCCTTTTCCCCGGACGCCCGGCTGCTCGCCCTCCTCGGCGGCGACACGAACACGCTGCAGCTCTTCGACCTGACCACCGGCGAGCGCCTCTGGACGCGCGCCGCCCACGAGGACGCCGACTTCGCCGTCGCCTTCTCTCCCGACGGAGCGGTCCTCGCCACGGGCGGCAGCGACCGAGATGCCGAGATCTGCGAGATCCGCCTCTGGAGCGCCGAGGGCGGCGAAGCTCTGCACACGATCGAGGTCCGGCGGCGCGCGTGGGTGCGGGAGATCCAGTTCGGCCCGGACGGCGAGATGATCGTCGGCGCCGATCTGCCGAACCTGGTCTACGACATCACGAACCCGACCGCACCGGCCGAGGTGCAGCACACCGCGATGTATCTGCTCGAGCTGCCGATCGCCGTCTCGCCCGACGGCTCGCTCGTCGCCGGCAGGCGGGACGTCGACCGATCTTGGAAGGACGTTTTCGACTTCACCGTGACGGTCGTCGAACGACCGAGCGGGCGGAACGAGTTCGTCACGCCATCGATCCCGGGCCTCTCCGGCGCCGCGGGCTTCCTCCCCGACGGGCGGCTGCGCATCGCCTCGTCCGGCGGCATCGTCGAGACCTGGGACGTCGCCGCTCGGCGGCGCCTCGAGCACATCCCTGGCAACCGGGCGCCGAGGCACGCGGCGCACTGGTTCATCCTCGCCGCGGCGGGGGCCATCTGGCTCATCGCCTGGACGGGCGCGCACCTGCGCGGACCGCGTTCCTTCGCTCGCGAAGCCGACTGGCTGCTCGTTCCCGCGGTCGGCGCTTGCGCCGCGCTCGGCCTCATTCTCCTGCATGCCAGCGCGGTCCAAGACCCGTGGGGCGCGGTGGATCCCTTCGGCATGGCGACGCTGGCGATGCTCCTCCCGGCGGCCGGTCTGATCGTCCTCGGACCGCTCGCGACGATCACCCGGAGTTCCGGATCGCTCGTCGTCGCGCTGCTCGCCTTCCCGGCCGCGTTCATCGTGGCCGGAGTTCGTTGGGTCGAGTACGTCTCTTCGATCTGACCAGGTTCCCCGGGGCGCCGCCTGCGACCGGGTGCGGCCCCTCTCACGGAGCCGCGGCCGATCGCGTCAGGGGCGGCCCGCCTTGGCCGTGCCGCGCTACTCCGCTTCTCGCCGCTGCTCGCGGAGGCGCCGCATCGCTTCCTGGGCCGCGGCGCGTTCCTCCTCGTTCAGTTCGCCGTCTCCGTCGGCGTCGAAGCGTTCGATCATGCGCTGGCGGATCGACTCGGGCCCGCCGGCGGGGCGTTCGCCGCGGCGGGGTGTGGCGCCGGGGGTGGGGCCGGGGGTGGGGCGGGCGTCCGGGGCTTCCTCGGCCCGGGCGGCGGCGAGCAGGCGGTGCACG
>CAYMFP010000473.1:0-2076 GCA_964389385.1 uncultured Phycisphaeraceae bacterium
CTCGAGGGTGAGGGCGAAGTCCGGGGGGGCGGCGCCGTCGGGGCGGCGGGGGGGGTGGGGCGTGGCCGGGGGCCGGGGCTCGGTGCGCGGCGCCTGCGTCTGGGCGGGGCGGGGCGGGGGGTTGGGGTCGCGGAGTTCCTGGCCGGGGAGGAGGAGGTCGACCTCGGCGAGGGGGGCGTCGGGCCGGAGGTCGGAGAGTTCGACGCCGTAGCCGACGCCGAAGCCGCCGGCATCGACGCGTTCGACGAAGCCGCGGGGGAGTGCGTCGTCGGCGCCGAGGGCGAGCTGGATCTGCCTGCCGTCGTTGTCGGGGTCGGAGACGAGCAGGACGCGGCAGCGGACGCCGGCGATCTCGGCGTCCTCGCCCATGCGGAAGACGAAGGTCTCGCGGTCGGCGTAGAGGGGGGCGGGCCCGGCGAGGGCGGTGGGGAGGAGGAGGCGGTGGTCGGAGGCGGGGCCGATGGATTCGAGGGTGCGGATGGGGGTGTCGGCGCCGCGGGTGCGGACCTCCTGCCCGTCGTTCCAGGCGATGAGCCAGCGCTCGGAGTCGGGGAGGGGGAGGATGGAGAGATCGATCTGCTTGGGATCGAGGGAGGCCCGGGCGGCGGTGCTGCCGGTGGCGCGGGCGCCCCATCCGCGTTCGGTCTTCAGGAGGCGGAGGGCGCCGGAGCCGCTGGGGAGGAGGTCGGCGGGGATGCCCTTGGCGTCGGTGACGACGCGGACGCTGGCCTCGAGGGAGGCGAGGTCGGCGAGGGCTTCGCGGGCGCGTTCGAGGAGGGCGAGGGCCTCGGGCTCGGAGCCGGCGTGGGGCTCGGGTCGGGTTTCCGGGGCTGCGGCGTCGTCGACGATGCGGGCGGGGTGGTCGCGGGTGGGGAGTTCGTCGTCCGGGAAGTGGCGTGCGGGGAGGTCGGGCGGGGGGCGGGCGCGGCCGGCGGGCGCCGCGGCGGGGGCGGCGGCGAGGGCGAGGGCGAGGGCGAGACGGGCGTTCACGGGCGCCCCCTTTCGCTGCGGATGGGTCCGGGGTCGAAGGGTCCGAGGAGTTCGGCGAGGGCGGCGCCGGGGTCTTCGGCGCGCATGAGGTGCTCGCCGACGAGGGCGATCTGGACGCCGACGTCGCGGAGGCGGCTGAGGTCTTCCGGGGAGCGGATGCCGGACTCGGAGACGAGGACCTTGGGGTCGTCGACGAGGTCGACGAGGCGGGTGGTGTGGGCGAGGTCGACCTGCATGGTCTCGAGGTCGCGGTTGTTGATGCCGAGGAGGCAGTAGGTGGGGTGTGGGAAGCCGACGTGGGGGCGGACGCGGAGGAGGTTCTCCATGCTGTGGACCTCGAGCAGCACGGTCATCTGGAGCTGCTGGCTGAGGATGAGCATGTCGATGATCTCGCGCTCGGTGAGGCACTCGGCGATGAGGAGGACGGCGTCGGCGCCGGCGGCGCGGGATTCCCAGAGCTGCCAGGGGTCGATGATGAAGTCCTTGCGGAGAACGGGGAGGGGGACGGCGTCTTTCACGCGTTCGATGAATTCGAGGCGGCCGTCGAAGAAGCGCTGATCGGTGAGGCAGCTGATCGCGGCGGCGCCGGCGCGGTGATACCGTCGGGCGATGTCCTCCGGGCGGAAATCGTCACCCTCGTACTCGGGCCGGATGAGCCCGGCGGAGGGGCTGCGCCTCTTGATCTCGGCGATGACGGCGGTGGGCCTGGCGAGGTCGTGGCGGGTGACGGCGGCGAAGAAGTTCCGCGGGGGCTCGGCCTGGGCGACGCGGGCCTCGAGTTCCTTCATGGAGATGAGCGCCTTGGCCTGCTCCACTTCCGTGCGCTTGTGGGCGATGATGTCGCGGAGTGTGTCGGGCATTTCGCGAGAGGGGCGTCGTCCGCGGCCGCCCGCGGGATGGTCCGGCTGGTCACCGCTTGGGTTCATCTGCGTCATTGTTGTCTCCGCGGCGGCGCGGGGGCACGTTCCGGCGCAGGAAGCGGCGGGGCTCGATCCGGGGGCGGGGGTATCGGTCCTCGGGGGCGTGGCGGCGGAGGTAGGCCGGCAGCGGGAGCCCGGCGATCGGAGGCATCGGCAGAAGGACGAG
>CAYMFP010000474.1:0-2071 GCA_964389385.1 uncultured Phycisphaeraceae bacterium
GGCACCGGCCTTCCACTTCCTTCCCAGTTGCCGCATGCCGGCTCCCGGCTCCCGGTTCCCGGATGCCGGATGCCGGATGCCGGATGCCGGATGCCGGATGCCGGATGCCGGATGCCCTCCCCTTTCAGAATCTTCTGAAAGCTCGTTGACCCTCCACCCCCGCGAACGCATACTTCCAGAGATGTCCGAACCCCTCTCCACCTCTTCCGACGCTCCCGGCGATCCGGCCGTGCGCCACGCCCAGGACCGCTTCGTCGAAGCCTGGGGCAAGATGGGCTCCGTCTGGGGCATCTCGCGCACCATGGCCGAGGTCCACGCCCTCCTCTACATCACCGGCGAGCCCCTCTGCACCGACGACATTATGGAGCGCCTCCAGATCTCCCGCGGCAACGCCAGCATGTCCATGCGCGCCCTGCTCGACTGGGGCGTCGTCAAACGCGCCCACAAACGCGGCGACCGCAAGGAGTACTTCGAGGCCGAGCAGGACGTCTGGACCATCTTCCGCGCCATCGTCCGCGAGCGCATGAAACGCGAGGTCGACCCCTGCCTCGCCAGCCTGCACGAACTCCGCGACGAGGTCGCCTCCGCGGCCGCCAAGGCCCCCGCCCCCAAGCGCCACGGGCGCGCCCGCGGCCCCCTCGACGACGTCTCCGCCCGCCTCGAGGCGATGATCGACTTCTTCGAACTCGCCACACGCCTCGGGCACCGCTTCACCGGGCCCACCGGCCCGGGGCTCCAGATCGCCGCCACCCTCCTCTCCAAGAACCACGGCGCCAAGCGCGACGCCCGCGACGCGGCCGAGGAACCCGCCGTCCTCCCCCGCCTCGTCAACCCCGAGGAGCCCGACTGACATGCCCGAGCGCCCCGCCCTGCACCCGCACGCGGCCGTGGCCCTCCCCCCGCTCGCCGAGGAGCGCCCCGCCGCACCCTCCGCCCTGTCGGTCCGGTGGACGATCTCCCGCGCCGCCGCCGCGCGCCTCGCGCCGGGCCTGGCTCCCCGCGGCCCGGACTGCGAGCTGGCGATGACCCTCTCCGCCGGCGCCCCCCGCGCCGCGGCGACGCTCGTGCTGGTCGACCGGGGCGCCGCCCACACCCTCCGCTCGGCCGCGGTTTCGCTCGCCTTCACGCCCGACGGGGACCTCCGCCACGCCGAGGCCCCCGGCTGGCTCTCCTGCACCTGGCGCCACGCCGGCGACGCCCCCGAAGCCGACCTGCTCTACCTCCGCTCCCCCCTCCTCGCCGACCTCGGGCTCCCCGGCGGGCGGTACGAGCCGCTGCGGACCGTCCGTCTCGGCGGGCTCTGAACGCCCGTCGTGCATCCCGCGCCCGCCGCCCGCGAACTCCCGCCGGCGCCGCTCCGGCGCGAGGAGGGCGGATGGCCAAACCCGGTGCACGAACCCCCAGGCGCTCCCCGTGGGACCGCCCGCTGCGGCTCATGAGCCGACTCGGGCGGCACGACGCCGCGCTGCTCGTCGGCCTCGCCCTCGTGGCCGGGGCGGCCTGGGTCTTCCTTGCCATCGCCGACGAAGTGACCGACGGGGACACGCACGCCATCGACGAACGCATCCTGCTCGCGATGCGCACCCCGGGCGATCCCACCGACCCCCTCGGCGCCCACTGGGTCGAGGAGGTCGGACGCGACCTGACCGCCCTCGGCAGCAACGTCATCCTCGCGCTCGTGACCGTCGCCGTCTGCGTCCACCTGATCCTGCTCCGCAGGCTCCGCACGGCCGGGTTCGTCGCCGCGGCCGTGGTGAGCGGCACCCTGCTGAGCTTCGCCCTCAAGAACGCCTTCGACCGCCCGCGCCCGGACCTGGTCCCCCACGGCACGTACGTCTACACCGCGAGCTTCCCGAGCGGGCACGCGATGCTCAGCGCCCTGACGTACCTGACCCTCGCGGCCGTGCTCGCCAGGGCCCAGCCGCGGCGGCGCCTCAAGGCCTGCGTGCTGCTCACGGCGATCCTGGTGACGGTGCTGGTGGGGGTGAGCCGGGTGTACCTGGGCGTGCACTGGCCGACCGACGTCCTCGCCGGCTGGACCGTCGGCGCCGGCTGGGCGGCGCTGTGCTGG
>CAYMFP010000475.1:0-2064 GCA_964389385.1 uncultured Phycisphaeraceae bacterium
ATCACCCGGACCCGCGCGTCCTGAAGGCGTTCATCGCCGGCTCGCGGTTCCTGGTCGGTTCGCGGTTCCACGCGATCGTCGCCGCCTTCTCCTCCGGCGTCCCGGGCGTTGCGCTCGGCTGGGCCCACAAGTACGAGGCCCTCGCCTCCGACTTCGGCGTGCCCGAGCTGCAGCACACCGCCCGGGACGAACCCGATCACCTGGTCTCGCTCGTCCGCGACCTCTGCGACGGGTCGAAGTACGAGGCCTTCCGGCGGCGGATCGTCGCCTCGCGCGACCGCATGCGGGCCGATTCGGAAGCCATGTGGCAGGACGTCTACGCGATCCTCGGTCTGCGGCCCGGGGCGCCCGCGGAGTCGCCCCGCGGTCCGGTCAACGCCGCGCCGGCCGCCGCGATCGCCGAGTGAC
Organism: uncultured Phycisphaeraceae bacterium; assembly: GCA_964389385.1. Lineage (GTDB taxonomy): Bacteria > Planctomycetota > Phycisphaerae > Phycisphaerales > UBA1924 > CAYMFP01. Next base: position 409 of record CAYMFP010000475.1, read on the forward strand.
CCGTGCGGAACGCCCTGCTGATCACCACGGCCTTCTACCCCTACCCCCACGTGGGGAGCGTGCGCATCACGAACTGGGCGAGACTCCTCCCGGGCCTCGGCTGGGCGCCCACCGTGATCTGCCGTGACTTCGGGCACTGCGCCCACAGGGCCCTGCTCGACGAGGCCGTGCACCCTTCCGCGAAGGTCTTCCACATCCGTGCCCGCGGCCCCGCCGTAGAGACGCCCGACGAGCCCGTTCCGCCGCCCGACGTCGAGGCGCGGCGGCGGTCCCGGCTCCGGCGGCTGCTCGAGCCGATCGCCGAATCGGTGCTCCTGCCCGACGCGCAGATCGCTTCGTGGAGGCGGGCGCTCCCGGAGGTGGAGCGCATCGCGCGGGAACTCCGTCCCGATCTCGTGATCACCACGAGCCCTCCGCTCTCCGCGCACCGCGCCGGCGCGGTGCTGCGCCGGCGACTCGGCGTGCCTTGGATCGCCGACTACCGCGACCCCTACCAGCTCGACGCCCGGTTCATGCCGAAGGGCCCGATCGGCCGGCTGCTCGCGCCCGCCGCACTCGCGGCCGACCGGGCCGTCTACGCCGAGGCCGATCAGATCACGCACGCCATCCCGCTCCACGAGCGTTGGGCGCGGCTCGCCTATCCCGAAGCGCGGGATCGCTGCTGCACGATCCGCCATCCCGTCCCCGCGGATCTCGCCGAGGGGCGCATCGTGCCCATCGGGCCCGAGCGCCCGGGCCGACGCAGCATCCGGCTGGTGGGGACGGTGGAGGAGCCCGCGCCGCTGCTCGTCGCCCAGGCCGTGCGGCTCCTCGTCGACCGCAGCGAGAACCCGCTGGATCTGGAACTGCGTTTCGTCGGCCGGACGCCGCCCGGGGCCGACGAGATGCGTCGTCTGCTCGGCGACCGGCTCGTGCTCACCGGGCCCGTCCGGCACGACGTCGCCAAGGCCCAGATCGCGGGGGCCGACGTGCTCGTCAACGCGCTCTCGCCGGAGCGGAGCCGGCAGGTCCTGGTGTCGAGCAAGCTGTTCGAGTTCGCGGCCGCGAGGCGTCCGATCGTGGCGCTGCGGGCGACCGTGCCGGACCGGCAGCTCTTCCGGCAACTCGCCGACGCGGCGGTGGTGGTCAAGGATCCGCAGCCGCGGAGCGTGGCGGCGGCGCTGGAGCGGGCGCTCTCCCCAGAGGCGGCCGCGGCCGCCCGTTCCGGACCATCGGCCGACCGCTTCCTCGCCCGCTGGGGGGAGGAAGCGCACGCGGAGCACCTGCGCGCGGCCATCGATCGAGCGATCCGGGTGCACGCGGTGCGGACCGGACGCGGCTGATCCGCCGCCGGGGAGAGGAAGACGAGCATGAACAACCCGACCCTGCAGCAACCCATCGTCCTCACCGGCGGCTCCGGCTTCCTCGGCAAGCAGGTGCGGCGCACGCTCGTCGGGCGCGGCGTGCCGGACGAGGCGATCTTCGTCCCCCGCCGGCGCGACTACGACCTGACCGATCAGAACGCCGTCGCCAGGCTCTACCGCGACGTGCCGGCGATGTTCGGAACCGTCGGCGGCGCCCCCGCCCGCGTCGGGACCGTCATCCACCTCGCCGCCGAGGTAGGGGGGATCGGGGCGAACCGGGCCAACCCCGGGCGCTACTTCTTCGCCAACATGG
>CAYMFP010000476.1:0-2056 GCA_964389385.1 uncultured Phycisphaeraceae bacterium
GTGCAAGGGGGAGGGGAGAGGTCGGGAGGCCGTGGGTGACAGGGGGGTGGCAGTGGGGAACCGATCCGGTCTCACGGCACGGATCGGCGTCGCGGAGCGGGGTATGGTTTCGGGACGTTTCGGGTTCCGACGCGGGCGCCCCAGGTCCGCGGTTCCTCTCTCACCCGCCGGCGCGTCGTCGACCGGCGGGGCCGCGTCGCGCCACCAGCGACGCCTTGTGTGGCCGGACACAACGAGTCGTTTTCTCGCCTGCCCGCGTGGCGGGCCGTTCTTGCCGATCATCAGCATCGAGTCGACGCGGACGCGTTCGGCGCACTCGCGAGGGCGTTGCGTTCGAGCCGAGACGCGCGCGATCGGAGCGGGTTGCACGGCATCGCCGGGATCCGCAGTTTCATCCGCTGCGTGGATCACGGCATCGGCTTCGAAGCGGTCGTGTTCAGCAAGCGGTTGCTGATCGCGTCGACAGCGCAGATGCTGCTGCGGCGTCTTCGGGCGGGCGGAACACCGACCATCGCGGTCTCGCCGGAGCGGTACCGGCGGATGTCATGGGAGGCACGCGCGTCGGGCATCATGGCGATCGTGCGTCGGCACGAGGGGCCGCTGACGCCGCCGGAGCGCGATTCGGTGTGGGTCTGCGTCGGGGAGATCCGATCGCCTGGGAACCTCGGGACGTTGCTCCGCTCGGCGGAGGCGGTCGGGGCGTCCGGGCTGATCTGTCTTGGCGGTGCGGCCGATCCGTTTGACCCGCGGGCGGTGCGTGCGAGCATGGGGTCGCTGTTCGCGCTGCGGATCGCGAGGGCGTCGGGGGCGGAGCTGCGGGCGTGGGCGGACGGGTACGGGGTGCAGCTCGTCGGCGCCGACCCGGCGGGCGAGGTGGTCTACGACACCGCCGTGTATCGGCGGCCGTGCGTGCTGGTGCTGGGCGAGGAGCGGCGCGGGCTGACGGCGGAGCAACGGGCGGCGTGCGGTTCGTTGGTGCGGATTCCCATGGCGGCGGGGTGCGACTCGTTGAACGTGGGGGTGGCGGGGAGCCTGTTGCTGTACGCGGCGCGGCGGCAGCGCGAAAGGGCGGAGCGCCCGGGGAAGGGATGACGGGGGGCGCACGATCGTGTTGACAGGGGCGAGGGGAGGCGGGATGGTGGAGCCGCGGCGGCGGTCGCCGTTCTTGCCGAAAGGTCAACGCATGCTTCGTCGCGCTCTGCTGGTGTCGGGACTGGTGGCGGGTTCGTGTCTGGCGTTCGCGCAGCCGGGAGAGGGGCGGCGGGCGGGGGAGGGGGCCGAGGAGCGGCCGGCGGAGCGGGGGCCGCGCGGGGCTGCGCCGGCCGCCGGGCGGATGGGGCAGCGGGGGGCGGAGGCGATGGAGCCGCTGGCGTTCATGGTGGGGGAGTTCGACGTGGCGTCGCGGATCGCGATGGGGCCGGCCGGAGAGGCGAGCGAGGGGAAGGGGCGGATGACGTCTCGGTGGGGGCCGGGGCGGCAGTCGGTGCTGATCGACTTTGAGAGCACGGAGGGGCGGATGCGGGGGTTCGGGCTGCACCAGGTGATCACGGCCGTGCCGCGGTGGGGGCGTGGCGAGGCGGAGGGGGAGCAGCGGTACGAGCTCGCGTACGTGCAGAGCTTCGCGCCGGGGATCCAGACGATGGAGGGGGAGCGGACGGAGAAGGGGCTCGAGTTCCGCTCGGAGGTGCAGCGGGGGCAGATGACGGTGGAGTCGATCAGCGTGATCGAGAAGACGGAGGCGGGGTTCACGATCACGAGCTATCGGAAGGTCGGGGAGGGGGAGCGGCAGGAGGCGATGAAGTTGGAGTATGTGCGGAAGGGGGCAGAGGCGGAGGAGTGAGGCCGGCCGGGTCGGGGACTCACGATGCTTCGACGGCGCTGGCAGCCGCGAATGGGCCGGGGCGGGCCCATTCGTGGCGCCGGGCGGCCGGCTTCTGCTTCGGTGAAGCCGCTGCGCGGCCGAGGCGGTCGGCGCAGCGGCGGCGTTCGGAGAGCTAGATCAGGCGGTCGTCCTTGGGGATGTTGTGGGCGGGGGCGGTGTTGAGCTGGACGAGTT
>CAYMFP010000477.1:0-2043 GCA_964389385.1 uncultured Phycisphaeraceae bacterium
GGCGGACGTCGGGGAGCAGTTCGCCACGGGGCGGGGGGTCGCGGCGTTCTTCGAGCCGCGGCTCATGGCGATCGTGGGGATCGGGACGGTCGGGCTGGTGTGCGGGGCCTCGCTCTGGAAGCTCGCGGAGCTGCGGGCCGGCGGCTCGGCGATCGCCGAGCGGCTGGGCGGGCGGCTCGTGCGGCGCGAGGGGGCGGACGCCGACGAGGCGAAGCTGCTCAACGTGGTCGAGGAGATGGCGATCGCCAGCGGCGTGCCGACGCCCCCGGTGTACGTCATGGACCGGGAACGCGGGATCAACGCCTTCGCGGCCGGGTTCACGCCGAGCGACGCGGTGATCGGCGTGACGCGGGGGTGCATCCAGGGCCTGAGCCGCGATGAGCTGCAGGGGGTGATCGCGCACGAGTTCAGCCACATCCTGAACGGCGACATGCGGATGAACCTGCGGCTGATCGGGTGGCTGCACGGGATCCTGGTGATCGGCCTGGTCGGCTCGCTGCTGCTGCGGGGGGTGTACTACTCCGGCGCGGCGTACTCGGGGCGGCGGTCCAACCGCGAGGGCGGGGGCGGGGCCGTGCTCGCGGCGATCGGGATCGGGCTGGCGCTGACGGTGATCGGGTTCGTCGGCTCGTTCTTCGGCACGCTGATCAAGGCGATGGTGAGCCGCCAGCGCGAGTTCCTGGCCGACGCGTCGGCGGTGCAGTTCACACGGAACCCGGCGGGGATCGCGGGGGCGCTCAAGAAGATCGGCGGGCACCCGAGGCACGCGGCGCTGGAATCGCCGAACGCGGGCGAGGCGAGCCACATGTACTTCGAGGAGGGGGTGAGCGGGATCAGCGGGCTGTTCGCGACGCACCCGCCGCTGCGCGAGCGGATCCGCCGGATCGATCCGTCCTGGGACGGGAAGTTCGTCAAGCCGGAGATCCCCGAGACGCCCGCGCGCGGGCCGGCGGTCGCGGGCCGCGGATCGGGCCGGGTGGCGGGACAGACGCCGGAAGAGCGTCGGGCGATCGCGATGGCGATGCTCCAGGCCGCCGGGCACGTGGAAGCGACCGGGGGGAGCGGGGCGGCGGCGTTCCGTCAGGCGCCGTCGCGGTTCGCGGGCACGGTGGCGCGTCCCGGTCCGGAGCACGTGGAGCGGTCTCGGGAACTGCTCGCGGCGATGCCGCCGGTGATGCGGGAAGAGGCGGAGGAGCCGTTCGGCGCGCAGGCCGTCGTGCTGGCGCTGCTGCTCTCGGCGCCCGGCCCGGTGTGGGAGGCGCAGCTCGACGCGGTGCGGGGGCTGCTCGGGCCGGAGGCGGCGCGGCTCGCGCAGCGGCTCGGAGACGTGGCCCGCGGGATGGACGACGCGCTGCGCCTGCCGCTGATCGACGTGGCGCTCTCCGCGCTGCGGTCGCTCTCGCCTGGGCAGTACGACGCGTTCCGCCAGGCCGTGGAGGCGGTGATCGGGGCGGACGCGAAGGTGGACCTGTTCGAGTGGACGGTGCGCGGCGTGGTCGTGCACCACCTGGACCGGCACTACCGCCGCGTGCCGCCGCCGCGGGTGCGGTACTACGCGCTGCCGCGGCTGGCGAACGAGGTCGCGGCGGTGCTGTACGTGCTCGCGATGGTCGGGCACCGGGACGAGGAGGCCCGGGCGCGGGCGTTCGCGGCCGGGGTGCGGGCGGTCGGCATGGACCTGCGCGCGCCGGAGACGCCGCCGGCGCTGCCGGAGATCGAGCGGGCGCTCGACGAACTCCGAGACACCGCCCCGAAGCCGAAGCGGGCGCTGATCGAGGCGTGCGCGGCCGTGGTATTGGCGGACGAACGCGTCACCGCCCGCGAGGCGGAGGTGCTGCGCGCGGTGGCGGACCGGCTGGGATGCCCGACGCCGCCGATCGTGACATCGCCGTAACGGGTGCGCAGGCATGCGGCCGTGCCGAAGATCGTTCCCCGCGGAGGAACAGCGGGAGCACCGACAAAGACAGGCTCACCCGACGCGTCGGAGGACGCTGCGGGCGGTGTCGCGGACCATCTCGGGCTCGTCGGGGGCGTTTGCGATCT
>CAYMFP010000478.1:0-2042 GCA_964389385.1 uncultured Phycisphaeraceae bacterium
CCGGACACCGACCCCACCCCGTCCCCCGCCCCCGTCGAGTACGTCGTCCGCTCCGGCGACACCCTCTCCGGCATCAGCCAGCAGTTCTACGGGACCAGCCGGCACTGGGAACGCATCTTCCACGCCAACCGCGCCATCCTCTCCTCGCCCGAGGCCCTCCGCGAGGGGCAGACCCTCGTCATCCCGCCGCCCCCAGGCTCCTGACGCCGACCCGGAACCCCCCGTTGCGCTGGACGGTCCGACGCAAGCTCGTCCTCTTCGCCGTCGCCCCGCTCCTGGCGACCTCCGCCGCGGTCCTCATCCGCGACGCCGCCGCCGAACGCGCCGCCGCCCTCCGCCGCGCCGAGCAGGCCCTCGCCTTCCACGCCGAACGCGCCGCCTCCGAGATCGACGCCCGCCTCCTCGGCGTCATGCAGCTCGCCGAGGGCCTCGCCACCGCCGCCGCCGACCGCAGCAACCCGCGCGACCTCCTCCGCGTCCCCACCCTCATCGAGAACGCCCTCGAACGCAACGAACTCATCGCCTCCGTCGCCATCTGCGGCCCCGCCCGCGACGCCCCCGGCGAACTCGTCCTCTACGAACTCTCGCGCGACGTCCCCGAGGGCCTCCGCGCCCAGGTCCCCCTCTCCGCCGCCCCCCCCTGGTACGCCTGCGGGCTCATCGGCCCCGCCTGGTGCGACCCCGAGCCCCACCCGCGCGCCCCCGAAGCCCCCATCTACCGCTACGCCGCCCCCCTTCTCATCGCCGGAGAGCCCGTCGGCGTCCTCGCCCTCGCCATCGACCCCGACCGCCTCGTCGACGCCCCCGATCCCGACCGCCCCTGGACCATCCTCAGCGGCGTCGGGCCCCGCGGCGCCGAGATCGTCGACGCCTCCGCCCGCCCCGTCCGCGGCCTCGGCCCCGCCCGCTTCGTTCCCGAGGGCGCCCCCATCGCCCCCGACCTCGACCTCGCCCGCCGCGCCGGCGCCCTGCCCGGACGCCCGAAGGAGCCCGTCCTCGCCGCCGCCGCCCCCATCGGAGCCACCGGCTGGTGGTACACCACCGCCGTCCCGCTCGACGCCGTCCTCGTCCCCACCCACACGCCCCTCCTCGTCCGCTCGGCCATCCTCCTCGCCGGGCTCGCCGCCCTCGCGGCCGTCGTCGCCCTCGTCGCCTCCCGCCTCACCCGCCCCGTCGAGGACCTCGCCGCCGCCATCGACCGCCTCGCCGCCGGAGACTTGGAGGCCGCCGTCCCCGAACGCCGCGGACGCGACGAGATCGCGCGCCTCATCGGCGGGTTCAACGCCATGACCTCCCGCCTCCGGCGCCTCCTCGCCGACCGCGAGCGCGAGGCCGGCGCCCGGCAGGCCCTCGAGAGCGAACTCAACGTCGCCCGGCGCATCCAGGCCAAGCTCCTCCCCCCGGACCGCGACCTCTTCCCCGATGAAACCCGCTTCGCCGTCCGCGGCCTCAACATCCCCGCCAGCAGCGTCGGCGGAGACTTCTTCGACTACTTCACCACCGACGACGCCCGCCTCGTCCTCGCCATCGGCGACGTCTGCGGCAAGGGCGTCCCCGCCGCCCTCGTCATGGCCGTCTGCCGCACCGCCGTCCGCGAGTTCGCCCGCTCCGGGCTCCCCCCCGCCGAGATCGCCGCCCGCGTCAACGACGTCCTCCTCCGCGACGCCACCGACGGCACCTTCGTCACCCTCGTCGTCGCCGACTACGACCCCGCCTCCGGAACCCTCCGCTACGTCAACGCCGGGCACCCCGCGCCCCTGCACCTCCGCGCCGACGGCCGCATCGAAGGCCTCGGCGCCAGCTGCCCCGCCCTCGGCGTCGCCCCCCTCGAGGAAGTCGGCGGCGTCCGCTCCTCCACCCTCCGCCTCGCCCCCGGCGACGCCGTCCTCATGTTCACCGACGGCGTCACCGAGGCCCGCGACGAGTCCGGCACCATGCTCCGAGACCTCGGCCTCCGCTCCCTCGTCCAGCGCGTCCTCGAGCACTCCCCCGACGCCGACCCCGAGCAGATCTGCCGCATCTGCGTCCGCGGCCTCCTCCGC
>CAYMFP010000479.1:0-2014 GCA_964389385.1 uncultured Phycisphaeraceae bacterium
GGCGACTCCGGGCGATCGGGGGATCGCCGCGTGCGGGCGCCGGTGGTTCCCGGACCCGGAGGCGTGGCGGCGGATCCGAGAGCCGCAATCCTCCGCGGCGGCGCTCCGCCGCCGCGGGGCAACCGGTCGGTCTCAGCGGTCGGGGCACCCGGCGCGGAAGTCTCCGAGGAAACCGAGGAGGTCGTGCACGGTGGTGCGGCGGTCGCCGTCCCAGTCGCTGTAGCGTTCGTGGAGGCGGAAGCGGTTGAGGAAGTCGAGCAGGTCTCGGACGTCGACGACGCCATCGCCGTCCACATCTTGGGCGCATCCGTTCGTGGGCTCGGCGTAGGCGAGGCCCCAGTCGGTCTCGAGCACGAGCCGGCCGTCGGCGGAGATGCGGCCGGCGATCCCGCCGCCGGCCTCGTTCGCGACGTCCAAGGTCAACGGGTCGACCTGCTTGAACAGCCCATCGGGGCTGAGGATGAGGTCGCCGTCGCGCAGCACCAGGACGCTCGAGTCCGTTCTCAGATCGAACAGGCGGTAGTCCAGGGACCAGGCGTTCGTCACGGGGTCTCTGTGCAGCTCGTAGGTCAGCACGAGGCCGGACGGATGCGTCTGCGCTCCCCAGACACCCTCGGAGATGAGGTGCGGTTCATCGGGAGAAACCGGCATCCCGGGCGCGAGCAGTGTTCGGATGCTGTCCGGGCCGTAGGCGAGGAGCGTGCAGAGCCAAGGGCCGCCGGACAGCAGGACGCCCTCCCCGTTGCCCATGGCGACGACGCCCGATTGGCGGTTTCCGTGCCAGTTGGAGTCGAAGAAGAACCTGATCGTCCGGTTCGTGCCCGGGATGGGGTCACCTTCGCGCGCGATGAGGATCGGCGGGCCGTCCGGCGGGACGGACCAGGCGGCCGTCATCACGGGGGCGGCCCACGGTTCCGGCTCGCGGAGGCTTCCCGTGATGCCGAGGCATCCATCCCGAGCGACGCTGGCCCGGCCGCCGAACTCGAACACCTGTTCGCCCGCGAACGTCAGCCCCAAGGCCGCCTCGATGCCGGCCGCTGTCTCCCGATAGGTGACACTCTGCCTGTAGTCGGTCGAGAGAAAGCTTTCGAAGCCCACCGAGCCGTCATCGAGGATCCAGCTGTTGGTGAAGGCGGTGAAGGGGTGGCCGAGCGGACCCGGTTCGCCCGGTCGGTAGACGACGTGCCCTCCCCCGGCGTCGGCGACGACCAGCGCTTCGTGAGGGCTGGGCGACGCCCACGCGAGGACCGAGCCGCCGTCGGTGACGCGGAAGACCTCGAGCTTCGGCGGGTCGCCGAGGCCCTCGATCGGAGGCAGCGGCTCGAACGGGCCCGACAGGGGACCGACCCACAATCTTCCCTCGTCGCCGACCTGCCCGCTGATCGCGACCGTCCCGCCCGGCGACACTTCCGCACGCACGCGGGTGACTTCGACCGGGCGCCCGTCGCGATCCGGGAGCGTTCGTCCCGACCAACTCGCCAGGACCCGGACGTCGCCCGGACGCCCCGCCAGGTACACGAAGTCGCTCTCGCCGTTCGGCCCCCGCGTCTCGCCGGCGTAGACCGGCTCGCCGGCCTCGGTGATGCGAAGGAACCGCCCGACCCGAACCTGGTAATTCGTTCCCGCCGGCGGCAGCGGGGCGTTCGGGAGGACCGGCATGGACTGATCGCGGTGCGCGACATGCCCGTTCGGCAGCGACATCCCGTGGTAGTAGATCGGGAAGACGCGGTACGCGGGCGCGGCGGAGCAGACGCCGGCGGCTGCGGCGAGGGCGAGGGCGGCGGTCTTCATTCTCGGGCCTCCTGCTGGGGTGGTCGGCGCATCCCAACAGCGGCCGACGCGGGTCCCCCGCCAGCCTTACCCGCTGCGGTGCAGCGGGTTGCAGGAACTGAAAGATTGTGCCCCGATGCGCGGCCGGTGCGGCGGGCGCACCCGCCCCGCCCTGCCGTCTACCCGCCTGCCCGCTCGCGCCACTTCGCCAGCTTGCCGTGCTCGGTGAGGTCGTAGCGGAGGG
>CAYMFP010000480.1:0-1993 GCA_964389385.1 uncultured Phycisphaeraceae bacterium
CACTCCGTGCCGACTCTTCACCCCTCCGATGCACCGCTCCTCCCGCCGCCCCGCCCATCCGACGCCGCACCCGGCCCCGCACCCCGCCGTTCACCGATCCCGACCGCCTCCTCCGGAACCACCACCCGGAAGCCGATCCCCCACCGGTCGCCGCCCCACGTGCGCGAGGAACTCCACGGCTCCGGCCCGCGCACCACGCGCTCGGTCCCGCTCGCGGGGCCCGTCGGATCCACCACCGGCCGGCCGCCGACCGAGTACCCCTCCCGATACCAGTCGGCCACCCACTCGAACACGCCGATGCCCATCCCCTGAACACCCAGCGGCGTCTCGTACCGCTTCAGATCGGCATCGGAAGGCGCCAGCAGCGGGTCCGCATCCGAGAAGACGTGGAACGGCGCCGCCGAAACGTCGGATCCCCACGGAAACCGCCGGTCCTCCGGCCCCGCCGCGACGAACTCCCACTCCGCCTCCGTCGGCAGCCGCACCGGCAAGCCCGTCTCCCGGGACAGCCAGTCGCAGAACGCCGACGCCCCCTCGAAGGTGACGAAGTCCGCAGCAAGCTCCTCGGTGCCGGGAACGACCTCCCACCGCGCCCCGCTCCACCGGACACGCCCGCGCGCAGGGTCCATCCAGTACGGCGTGGGGGCGACCTGCCCCGTGTCGTTCAGGAACTCCGCGTAGAGCGCCGACCGGATCTTCCGGCGGCCGATGTAGAAGCCCCGGGAAATGCGCACGAGGTGGGGCGGCCCCTCCCGCGGGAAGCCGTTCATTCCGCCCAGCCTGTTCCCGAGCGTGCCGACGAAGTCGCCCACCCGCGTCGTCCCCATCTCGAACTTCCCCGGCGGCACATGGACAAGCGTCACGCCCTCCGGGAGATGCAGCGGCCCGCGCTGCCGCCCGGACGCGGCCGCGCCGGAGCCGCCGAACAGGAACCGGTGCGCGAGCACGACGTCGAGGCCGCACATGAGCACGCCGGCCGCGATCGCCACCGCCCTGCGCTTGCCCCGGATGTTCACGCCAGCCTCCGCATCGCCACCCCCTCCCGGGCGCCCTCGTCCCGCCGCTCAGGGAGGCAGGGGTGCCCGGCGATCGGGCCCAACCTCGGGCGACGAAGCCTCTCGCCCGGACAGCCCGTGACGGCACGCGACGAACACCCCCCTCTCGAAAGCCTGGACGAACCAGCCGAACAACGCAGGCGCGGCCTCGTGGCTTTCCAGCTCCGGCGGCAGGCCCGATCCATCGGCCGCGGCGCGGAGCAGATCGATGAGTTCGGAAGAGCGAACGCCGGCCAGGGTGCCGAACACCTCTTGGCCCCGCCCGATGTTCTCCTGGCTCAGTCTCGCCCGAAGCCACATGGTAAAGAATCCACCCAGGGCCCGGTCGCACGAGCTCTCGAACAGCGACTCCATGGCGGATGAACACAGGGACTCGAACACCCCCATGGCCTGTATCGCGGCGGTTCGAATCTCGTACCCGAAGCGGCTCTCCAGCACGACTGCGGCCAGCTTCTCCTGCAGCACGTGCCGCTGATCACCGGGCAGCGACGCGATCACGGCAGCCAGGGGATCGCGATCCCCGCCAAGGAATCTCCGCCGCCCCTCCACATCCCCCGCGGCCTCCAGCCCGCGGACCAGAACGACGACCTCGTCGTCCGACAGCGCACCGTTCGACAGCCACCTCCCGATCAGCTCCCGAGCCTCTTCTTGGACCGGAGAAGCGCCGGCAGCGGCTCCCTGCGGGAGACCGCCGGCCGTGGGCGCGGAGTCCGGCGACGCAGGCTCACCGCCACACCCCACGACGCTCATCGACAGGGCGACCTGGCAGGCAGCCAAGGCCTTCCAGCGGAGCAGAACGCGGACAGCTACCGACATATGTGCACCTCGCGACATCCCCGCCGCGTCGATCACGGACCGCACGCCGGGCGTCATCGCTCCGCCGCGGGGCGAGGCTTCTTGCCCTCCCGTTCTCTTCCCGCACGGCCCGCCGACCGTGT
>CAYMFP010000481.1:0-1988 GCA_964389385.1 uncultured Phycisphaeraceae bacterium
GGGCGGTCCTGCTGAAGCGCTCGATCGCCGCGGCGTGCGACTCGGGCCACCGGGACAGCGTGTAGAGCGGTGCGGCGAGGGCTGACGGCAGGTCGCGCCAGTCGATCCGCGCCAGGTCGATCAGGCCGACGCCTCCGACCCCGAGCACGGCCGCGTCGGGATGATCCGCCCGTCGCGAGAGCACCGCGCTGCGTCGGGCGAACACGAGCAGGGTGTAGAAGTCGTCGAGCGTGAGGGAGGTGCGGAGGGCGTCGAGCTCCGGGCCCGGTCCGAGGTCGCCGACGCGCTCGAGGAACTCGCTGACGACCCGGTCGACGGGGCTGTCGACGAATCGCAGGAGGTCCATCTCCCCGGCGAGCTCGTCGTAGCGGACTGCCAGCGGCGACCCGTGAGCGGGCGAGGTGCCGCGGAGGCGACGCTCGCTCTCGTGGGCGGCTGCGAAGGCCTGGCCGAGGACGACGGGAGGTCGACCCACCCCGCCGTCCCCGGCCACGTCCTCCGGTCGTTCCGCCGCGTCGTCCACGGGCGGAGTGTACGACGGCCCCCGGCGATCACCGGGAGGTCGGACGGTGGGCGTAGAACACGCGGCCGACGATCCCGCGGCGGCGACGCAGGCGAGCTGCCTCGTGCTCCGCGCGCGCCTGGAGGTGTGCACGGATCATGGCGTCGAGCATCAGGGGGTCCATCTCGGTTCTCTCCTCAGGGGGTCGGTGTCAGGGAACTGCCTCACTCTGAGACAGCACCCCTCCCCCCAGTCCTGAAGAGCCCGTGGAGAACCCCAGGAGAACTGCCCGATGCCCGATGTCACACCGCGAGAACGACGACCCTGCTCGGGCCGTGGAACCTCCCGCCACCTCACGGCGAGGCCGACCGCACCGCCGCCCGGAGTTCGGTCCGCGTAGATCTGATGCGGGACCCGCCTGACCTGGTGTTTCACTGCCCGAACTGAGGGCGAGTCCGCGAGGAGTCCGAGGGATTCTCGATCGCGGACCGCAGCGCCTTGTCCATCGCGGTGCGAGCCCGGTCCTCCGACGACGGCATGAGGTGCGTGTAGACCAGAGGCGTGAGGCCTGGATCGGAGTGGCCGACATAGCCCGCCAGGGCCCGAATCGACTCGCCGGCATCGAGCAGCACCGACGCGTAGAAGTGCCGCAGCGCGTGCATGCCGTTCTCACGGGTCGGATCGACGCCGGCCGCACAGAGCGCCTTCTTCCAGATGTGCGGGTTGTAGTAGGTCCGCACGAGCGGCTTGCGCTCTCGGGTGGAGCACCGGGGGTGAGCCACTCGCTTGCAATGCTACGTGTCCGTTCGACATGGAAGGACAGTGCGGCGACGCTAGAAGAGGCGCGGGTCCTCGGAATCGCCGGGCGTCGACGGCTCGTTACCCGACTTGCGGCGGCGGGGCCGGGGAAGCTTGGGCCCGGGCCCGTACTCGACGCCTGGTCCGCGCTTCGCCTCCGACACTCGCACGATCATCTCGCGCTGTTGGAGGTCGGCGAGGATGTCCCGGGCCCGATAGACGTCGATGTCGAACAGGTTCTGGAGCGTCCGATTCGTGACCTTGCCGTACTCGTGCAGGTGGGCGATCACCTTGCGGTCGATCTCGTCGACCGTCCGGCGGTGATAGCGGACGGCGGCGCCAAGAGCCTTCAGCGCATCCGCCCGAAGGCGGTACTCACCCTTGCGCCGCGACCCTGACTCGCGGGTTGCCTCGATCATCCCGGAGCGCTCCTCGGCGAGTCGCCTCAAGATGTTCTCCGCCTCCGACTCGCCCTTCTGCAGCACCGGGGCGATCTGTTCTGCGTTGATCGTTCGCTGTTGGCAGAGCGTGAAGAGGATGAGCATCGCATCCGTGTCGTCACGCTCCTCAGGGGCCAGCTCGGCGACGTACCTCACGATCGAGTTCCGGGGTGCGCCGCCGGAGAGGGCTACGCGAACGAAGTCGATGCCCTCCTCGATCACCGGTGGGTCGTGGCCGATCCGGATCA
>CAYMFP010000482.1:0-1985 GCA_964389385.1 uncultured Phycisphaeraceae bacterium
GCGTGGTCGCAGGCGGCGGCCTCGAGTTCGGCGGCGCGGGAGAGAGCGCGTGCGGAGCGTGCGGCGCGGGAGGCGGCGAGGCCGAGGAGTTCGCGCCAGTCGAGGTCGGGGAGGATGCCGGCGAGGGCGAAGGCGATGCCCTCGGCGGAGTTGGGGACGCGCAGGGCCGTGGCGCCGTGCTGGAGGGCGGGGTCGGGCGGGGCCTCGTCCGGGAGGACGACGGGGCACCCGGCGGACATGGCCTCGAAGACGGCGGCGGAGCGGGCGTCGGCGGGGGCGGGCTGGACGTAGACGGCGCAGCGGCGGAGGCGTTCGAGGATGCGGTCGTAGGGGAGGCTGCCGGGGAGGGAGAGGGGGAGCCCGAGGTCGGTGGCGAGTCCGGCGAGGTGCTTGGCGTCGAGCCCGGGGCCGATGATCTCGAGGGTGAGGTCGGGCTCTCCGCGGCGGGCCTCGGCGCAGGCGCGGACGAGGACGTCGAGGTTGCTCGCGGGGGCGAGGCGGGCGACGCAGAGGACGGAGGCGCGTTCGCGCTGGTCGGGGAGGGCGGGCTCGGCGTCGTCGTGGACGAAGTCGGGGACGCGCCGGTGGCGGTCGAGGGGGAGGGCGTCGCGCCAGGCGAGGTCGTCGAGGACGGCGTCGTCGGAGGCGAGGACGAGGTCGGCGGCGTCGGCGAGGCGGCGTTCGTCGCGGGCGGCGGCCTCGGCGGCGGGGGAGTCCGGCCCGAAGTCGCGGACGAGGCGTCGCGAGGCGAGGTGCTCGGCCCGGGCGACGAGGGCGGCGGCGTGCCCGTCCTTGCGGAGCAGGCGGCGTGCGGCGAGGGCGTGGTCGTGCCCGTCGAGTCCGATGGTGCGGATGGCGACGGCGGCGTAGGCGGGGAGGGACTCGGCGAGGGCGTAGATGTCGAGCCCGGAGTCGATGATCTCGGGGGTGGGATGGAGGCGCCTCGGGTCGATGTCGTGGGTCTCGCCCGGGGGGAGGAGGAGGGCGAGGCGCTGGAAGCGGTCGGCGAGACGGGCGATGAGGCGCCACTCGCGGTCGAGCGAGGCGAGGGGATCGACGGACGCCTGGTCGCGCCGGGGAACGGAGACCAGGAGTGCGTGCGCGGTGCGTTCCATAACCCGAGCGCCGGGCGCTCGTGGGGCTGTATCGGCCGGACGGGGCGGGGGAACGAGCCAAAGGGGCAAATGACCCCGGGTCCGGATAACCGGATGGGTGGAGGAGCGGAGCGGGCAGCGGCGCAGCGCGGTCAGCGGAGGCGGAGGTTGGGGCGGGCGGGGGCGGCGGGGTTGAGGATGTGGGTCTGGATCTCGCGGAGGGCGGCGATCTGTCCGGGCCACATGAAAGCGGATTCGACGTCGGCGGGGGCGACCCAGCGGGCGGCGTCGTGCTCGGCGTTGAGGGTGGGCTCCCAGAAGGGGGCGACCTCGGCGGCGAAGCGGGGGCTGAGGACGATCTGGTCGATCTCGGCGAGGAAGTAGGGATAGGTCTGCTCGAGCTGGTAGAGCCCGAGGAGGGCCTGGGCCGCCGGGGCGAGGCCGAGTTCCTCGTGCAGTTCCCGGACGGCGGTGTCGAGGGCCCGCTCGCCGGGCTCGATGTGCCCCATGACGGGCTGCCAGGTGCCCCGCATGGGCGTGCGGGTGCGGCGGATCTGGAGGAAGTGGACGGGGGCGACGGGGTCGGAGAAGGCGCGGCGGAAGACGTAGACGTCGATGACGTCGGTGCGGATGGAGGGGCCGGGGGAGGGTGGGGGAGGGGGAGAAGTCATCGGAGGGGGCATTCGGGAATCGGCATCCGGCATTCGGGGGGAGCGGGGATCAGGAGGCGGCTCGGGCGGGGATGGGGGTGCGGGTGTCCACGGGCTTCGCGCGGAAGCCCCGGAGGACTCTGAAGAGGATGTCGGCCTTGGTGAGGGGTTCCTGCCACGCCTGAGCGGGGGCGGAGTCGGCGACGAGGCCGGCGCCGACGGTGTAGTCGAGGACGGCGGC
>CAYMFP010000483.1:0-1982 GCA_964389385.1 uncultured Phycisphaeraceae bacterium
TCCCACGTGCTCTTGACGTTCAGCTCCGCGAGCTGCACGGCGTCGACGTCGTTCGGCGCCTCGGCCATGAGGTCCGTCCCGTTCTGCGTCTTCGGGAAGGCCATCACGTCGCGGATGTTGTCCGTGCCGCACAGGTGCATCACGAGGCGGTCGAGCCCGAAGGCGATGCCCCCGTGCGGCGGGGCGCCGAGGCGCAGCGCGTCCATCAGGAAGCTGAACTTCTGCTTCGCCTCCTCCTCCGACAGCCCGATCAGGCGGAAGACGTGGGCCTGCACGTCGCGGCGGTGGATGCGGATCGACCCGCCCCCGATCTCGCTCCCGTTCAGGACCATGTCGTACCCGTCGGAGACGATCGACTCGATGCGGTCGATGTTCTCCGGCGAGTGGTCGTTGAAGTCCAGCGCCAGGAAGCGCTCGGTCTCCTCGGCCTTGGGCGCCGTGAACGGGTGGTGCAGGGCGTAGAAGCGGCGCGTCTTCTCGTCGTACTCGAACATCGGGAAGTCGAGGACCCAGAGGAAGTTCCGCTTCGAGTGGTCGATCAGGTCCAGGTCGCGGGCGAGCTTCTGCCGCAGCTCCCCGAGGGCCTTGGCGACGACCGTGTACGTGTCCGCGCCGAACAGCACCGTGTCCCCGTCCTCGAGCCCGAGCCGCTCGACGAGCGCCTCCCGGTACGGCTCGACGAACTTCGCCACGCCCGTGTCGAACTTCCCGCCGACGTACTTGACGACCGGCACGCCCCCGGCGCGGAACTGCTTCACCCACTCCGAGTACCCGTCGGTGAGCTTGCGGGTGAGCCGCTCCGCCCCGCCGGGGACGCGGATCGCCTTCACCACGCCGCGGCGCTTCTCCAGCGCCGAGGAGAAGACCTTGAAGTCGCTCCCGCGCACGATGTCCGAGACGTCCACCAGCTCGAGCCCGTACCTCGTGTCGGGGCGGTCGATGCCGTAGCGGTCCATCGCCTCGCGGTACGTGATCCGCGGGAACTCCGGCAGGTCCACGCCCTCGACCACCTTCCACAGGTGCCGCGCGAAGCCCTCCATCGTCGAGAGCACCGTCTCGCGGTCGACGAAGGACATCTCGAGGTCGATCTGCGTGAACTCCGGCTGCCGGTCGGCCCGCAGGTCCTCGTCCCGGAAGCAGCGGACGATCTGCAGGTAGCGGTCGCACCCGGCGACCATCAGGATCTGCTTGAACAGCTGCGGGCTCTGCGGCAGCGCGTACCACTTGCCCGGCTGGAGGCGGCTGGGGACGAGGAAGTCCCGCGCCCCCTCCGGCGTCGAGCGGCAGAGGTACGGCGTCTCGATCTCCAGGAACCCGTGCTCGTCGAAGTAGTCGCGCGTCGCCTTCGTCACGCGGTGCCGCACGCCCAGGATCTTCTGCATGCTCGGGCGGCGCAGGTCCATGTACCGGTAGCGCAGGCGCACCTCCTCGCTCGGCAGGTTCCCCTGGTCGTCCGGCAGGAACGGCGGCTTGTCCGTCTTCGCGAGCACCTCGAGCGTGTCGACCACGACCTCGACCTTGCCGGTCGCCAGCTTCGGGTTCTCGCCCCCCGCGCGCACCCGCACCACGCCGCGGGCGGCGAGCACGTCCTCGTTGCGCAGCTTGTCGGCCGCCGCCAGCAGCTCCGGGCTCGCGTCCTCGCGGTCGAAGACGAGCTGCGTCAGGCCGTAGCGGTCCCGCAGGTCGATGAAGACGAGCCCCTCGCCGTGGTCGCGGTAGGAGTTGACCCAACCGTTGAGGACGACGGTCTCGCCGACGTGGGACTCGCGGAGTTCGCCGCAGGTGCGCGTGCGCTTCAGCATGGCAGGCCTCTCACTCCCACGCCGCCCCGCTGCGGAGCGGGCGAAGGGCGGGGAGTATAGAGGGCGGGCCTCGGCGCCCGGGAACGGGCGGCCGGGAACCGGCATTCGGAGGGGATGCCGTGTGGGGCCGGCGTCGCGCCTCTGCCTCTCCCCCGGTTGCCGGCTGCCGGTTCCCGGTTC
>CAYMFP010000484.1:0-1978 GCA_964389385.1 uncultured Phycisphaeraceae bacterium
GGGGGGGGGGGGGGTGGGGGGGGGGCGCGGGGGGGTGTGGGGTGGATGTGGGATAGGGTGTGGACGGAGAGCGGATGCCCTTGGCGGGGTGGAGCGGTGCCGGATAGAATCGCGGCCTTCGGACGGGCGTCGTTCCCGGACGGAGGCGGCGGCGGATCGCCGCGGTCGGGGAAGTCCTCGTGCCGGCGGTCGGGCGCCTAACGGGTGTCGCCGCGGGCGACGTGTCCCGGGACGCACACCGGTGACGGAGCAGACAGCGTGACCGAGCAAGAGATCGAAGCGAAGGTGATCGACATCGTGGCCGAGCAGATGGGCGCGGACAAGTCGAAGATCACCCGCGATACGCACTTCGTGGACGACCTGAACGCCGACAGCCTCGACACCGTCGAGTTGGTCATGGAGTTCGAGGACGAGTTCGAGACCTCGATCCCCGACGACCAGGCGGAGAAGATCCAGACGGTCGGGCAGGCGATCGATTACATCGCGAAGGCCCAGCAGGGCGGCGGGGACTCCTGAGCGCTCCCCGCCGGGCGGCGACGCCGCCCGGCCTGCGCCCCAGACCGCTGACTGCTCCCACCGCGACGCGGACGGACCGCGGTCGGGGCGTGCCGCCCCGGGCCGCGGCTTTTTCTTTCGACCCAGCGCCGGGCCTCCGCCCGGCGTCTCGACCGCCAGGACGCTGACATGCCGACGGGCTCCGGAAAGAAGCGTGTGGTCATCACGGGGATCGGGGGGGTGACGTGCCTCGGGCACGACGCCGCTTCGACGTGGGAGGGGATGCGCAGCGGACGCAGCGGGATCGTCCCCATCGACTTCACGGACGCCATGTTCAGCCGGTACCAGCACGACTGGCCGGTGACGATCGCCGGGCGCTGCGCCGGCTGGGAGGCCCCGGCCGACGTGATCGAGCCGCGGGAGTCCAAGCGGCTGGACCGCTCGACGCAGTTCGGGATCACGGCCGCGATGGAGGCCGTGCGGCAGTCGGGGATCGACTTCGCCAAGGAAGACCCGGAGCGGTGCGGGGTGGTGTTCGGCTCGGGGATCGGCGGCATCACGACGATCGAGGACAACCTGCGGACGCTGGAGGACAAGGGCCCCCACCGCATCTCCCCGTTCTGCGTGCCGCGGCTGATGGTCAACGCGACGGCGGGGAACGTCTCGATCCGGCTGGGGCTGCAGGGCCCGGCGTCGGCCCACGCGACGGCCTGCGCGAGCAGCGGGCACGCGATCGGCGACGCGGTGGAGTACATCCGGCGCGGGCTGGCGGACGTGATGATCTCCGGCGGGTGCGAGGCGGCGGTGACGCCGCTGTGCATCGGCGCGTTCATGGTGATGAAGGCCCTCTCGACCCGCGGGGACGACCCGACGAAGGCGAGCCGCCCGTTCGACCAGGGGCGCGACGGCTTCGTGCTCAGCGAGGGGGCCGGTGCGTGCGTGCTGGAGAGCGAGGAGCACGCGCGGGCGCGCGGGGCGGAGATCCTGGCGGAGGTCGTCGGGCACGCGAACTCGTCGGACGCGCACCACATCACGGCGCCGGACGCGCAGGGGCGCGGGGCGAGCAACTCGATGAAGTGGGCCCTGCGCGACGCGGGGCTGAACGCCTCGGACATCGACTACGTGAACGCCCACGGGACGAGCACGCCCCTGGGCGACGCGGCCGAGGTCGCGGCGGTGCTCGGGCTGTTCGGCGACCACGCGCGGAAGAGCGCGGGCGGCAAGCTGCTGATGAGCAGCACGAAGAGCGTGCACGGGCACTGCCTGGGGGCGTCGGGGGCGGTGGAGCTGATCGCCTGCGTGCGTGCCATCCGCGACGGCGTCGTCCCGCCGACGATCAACCTCGAGTCGCCGGACGAGGGGTTCGACCTCGACCTGGTGCCGAACGAGGCCCGCGAGCGCCGGGTGCGTTACGCGATGAACAACACGTTCGGCTTCGGCGGGCACAACGTGACGCTGATCCTGGGGCGGTACGAGGGCTGAG
>CAYMFP010000485.1:0-1977 GCA_964389385.1 uncultured Phycisphaeraceae bacterium
GGCGAGGGTCCGTACCCTCCGTCATGCTGAGGATCCTGGCGCCGCTGGTGCTGCTCGTGGGCGTGTTGGTGTGGGCCGTAGCCTCGGACCGCCCCGCGCCGCGGGCGGACTTCACGTTCGTGAACACCGGGGACGTGAACACGCTGGACCTGCAGAAGATGTCGTGGATGCAGGACCTGCGGGTGGCGCGGTTCCTTTTCGAGGGGCTGGTGCGGAGCGACACCTTCTCCTGGGGGATGGACCCGGAGCCGGCGGTGGCCGAACGCTGGGAGGTGAGCGACGACCGGCGGACGTACACGTTCCACCTGCGGGCGGACGCGCGGTGGAGCAACGGTGAGCCGGTGACGGCCGGAGACTTCTTCTATACGTGGCGGCGGGGGATGCTCCCGGACATCGGGAGCGACTACGTGAACTTCTTCTGGCTGGTGGAGGGGGCGGAGGACTTCTACAACTGGCGCGTCGAGGAGCTGGACCGGCTCGCGGCGGGGACGAGCGCGTACGAGGACGGGGCGGCGCTCTGGGAGGCGACGGTCCGGCGGTTCGAGGAGACGGTGGGGATCGAGGCGCCGGACGACCGGACGTTCCGGGTGACGCTGACGCGCCCGGTGCCGTACTTCCTGGACGTCGCGGCGTTCGCGGTGCTCTATCCGGTCTACCCGCCGCTGGTGGAGGAGTACACGCGGCTGGACCGGAAGACGGGGCGGCTGGACAGCCAGCCGGGGTGGACCAAGCCGGGGGTGCTGGTGAGCAACGGCCCGTTCGTGCTGACGCAGTGGCGCTTCAAGCGCGACATGCGGTTCGAGAAGAACGAGCACTACTGGGACGCGGCGAACGTGGCGATCGACTCGGTCGCGGCGCCGTCGATCACGGACCCGAACGCGGCGGTGCTGGCGTACGAGTCCGGGGCGGTGGACTGGGTGAGCGACGTGATGGTCGCGTACCGGAGCGAGCTGCACCGGGAGAAGACGGCGTTCTACGCCGAGCACGCGGAGGCGGTGGCGCGGATGCGGGCCGAGGGGCTGGACCCGATCGCGATCGACGCGGCGCTGCCGCCGGACCCGCGGGCGCACTTCCACACGTTCCCGGTCTTCGGCACGTACTTCTGGAACTTCAACTGCCTGCCGACGCTGCCGGACGGGCGGGAGAACCCGCTGGCCGACGCCCGGGTGCGGCGGGCGCTGGCGCTGGTGATCGACAAGCGGGCGGTGGCGGAGCAGATCCGGCGGATGGGCGAGCCGCCGGCGCGCACGCTGATCCCGCCGGGGTCGATCGGGGGGTACGAGTCGCCCGCGGGGCTGCCGTGCATCTCGGACATGGAGACGGAGGAGGAGAAGGCGGCGTTGATCGCGCGGGCCCGGGGGCTGCTGGCGGAGGCGGGGTGGGAGGACCCGTCGCGGATGCCGGTGATCGAGCTGCTCTTCAACAAGGACTCGGGGCACGACCTGATCGCGCAGTCGATCGCGCGGGACTGGACGACGCACCTGGGCGTGCCGACGCGGCTGGCGCAGAAGGAGGTCAAGGTCTACCGGAACGACCTGAAGAGCCAGAACTACATGACGAGCCGGGCGGGGTGGTACGGGGACTTCGGGGACCCGGTGACGTTCCTGGACATCTCGCGGACCGGGGACGGGAACAACGACCGGGGGTTCAGCGACCCGGCGTACGACGCGCTGCTGGCGCAGGCGGCCGACGAGCCGGACCCGGCGGCGCGGATGGCGCTGCTCGCGGAGGCCGAACGGCTGCTGGTGGAGGAGGCCGTGCCGATGGTGCCGATCTTCCACTACGGGCACGCGATGATGTTCGACCCGCACCGGGTGACGGGGCTGAGCAGCCACCCGCGGCAGAAGGAGCGGGTCGGGGAGGTGGACATCCTGGGGGACGGGAAGGGGGCGGACCGGCTGAAGGTGCTCCCGCCGCGCCCGGAGCGGTACCGGTGAGTTCAGGCTGTTGACCGTGCGGGCGCACGGCCCCCGGGGC
>CAYMFP010000486.1:0-1977 GCA_964389385.1 uncultured Phycisphaeraceae bacterium
GGCTGCTGGCCGAGGTGGGGACGCTGTGCAGCAACGCGTCGCTGGGGGAGCCGGCCCCGGCGATTCGGCCTCACCGGCTACGCCTTCGTCGCCTTCCCCCTCGCCGTCCTCCTCGTCTTCACCCTCATCCCCACCCTCGCCGGCCTGCTCCTCAGCTTCTTCGACTGGAGCGGAGGCGCCCTCTGGACCCCCGACACCGGCTGGCGCCTCCCCGCCTTCGTCGGCCTCGCCAACTACGAACGCCTCCTCGCCGACCGCGACATCCGCCACGGCCTCGTCAACACCTTCGCCTTCGTCCTCTGCTCCGTCCCCCCCACCGTCCTCTTCGCCTTCCTCCTCGCCGTCGCCCTCGACGCCGAGTGGTTCCGCGGCCGCACCCTCGTCCGCACCGTCATCTTCATGCCGACGATCGTCTCCATCGTCGCCATCGGCTTCGTCTGGCGCTGGTTCCTCAACGACAGCGACGGCGCCCTCAACTGGTTCCTCCGCGCCTTCGGCTGGCAGTCCCCCCCCTCCTGGCTCACGCAGGGCTACTGGCCCCTCTTCTGGATCATCGCCGTCCAGGTCTGGCGCGGCGTCGGCTTCTGCCTCGTCCTCTACCTCGCCGCCCTCCAGGGCGTCTCGCGATCCCTCTACGAAGCCGCCGCCCTCGACGGCGCCGGCCGCCTCCAGACCATCCGCCACATCACCTGGCCCTCCGTCCGGCCCATGACCGCCTTCCTCGTCGTCACCGGCGTCATCGGCGCCCTGCAGGTCTTCGACCTCGTCTTCGTCATGACCGGCCGCTCCGCCACCACCTACACCACCGTCCTCAACCTCGAGGTCTACGAGCAGTTCAAGGTCGGCTCCTACGGCTACGCCGCCGCCATCGGCGCCCTCATCTTCGCCATCACCATCGCCGCCACCGCCGTGCAGCTCCTTGCCTTCTCGCCCCGCCGCGCCGTCGAACGCCGGCCCGCCCGCCGCCCGAACCCCGGGAGTCAGGCATGAGTCTCCGCAACCCGCGAACGCCGCCGCCCCCCGTCGCCCCGGGCCGGACGCCGCCCGGCGCACCCGGGAACCCCCGCCGCTCCGGCGCGGCCGATCCCTTCCGGCGCCCTCCCCTGCCGATCCGGATCGCCGTCCACCTCGCCGTCTACGCGGTCGCGGCCACCATGCTCGCCCCGTTCCTCTGGATGCTCCTCTCCTCGCTCACCGCGCAGGCGCAGGCGCCCAAGGAGACCCTCCGGGCCCTCGTCCACGACGGCCCCCGCTGGAGCAACTACGCCGAGGCCTGGAACGGCGCCGAACTCGACCGCTTCTACCTCGTCAGCGCCCTCGTCGCCGTCATCACCACCCTCCTCGCCGTCGCCTACAACGCCCTCGGCGGCTACGCCTTCGCCAAGCTCCGCTTCCGCGGCCGCGCCGCCCTCTTCGCCCTCACCCTCGCCACCATGATGCTCCCGGCCCAGGTCTTCTTCGTCTTCGCCTACGTCATCTGCGACTGGCTCAACTACCTCGACAGCATCCCCGGCCTGGTCGTCCCCTTCCTCGCCAGCGGCTTCGGCATCTTCTACATGCGGCAGGCGATCTCCGGCGTCCCCGACGAACTCCTCGAGGCCGGGCGCATCGACGGCATGACCGAGCTGGACCTCTTCTGGCTCATCGTCCGCCCCGTCGTCTGGCCCGCCATCACCGCCCTCGCCATCTTCACCTTCATGAACTCCTGGAACTCCTTCTTCTGGCCCCTCATCGTCGTCGACTCGCTCGACATGAAGACCCTCCCCCTCGCCATCGCCGACCTCTCGTCCAACGCCTACTTCAGCAACCCCCCCGTCACCATGGCCGCCGCCGCCATCCTCATCCTCCCCCTCATCCTCGTCTTCTTCCTCGCCCAGAAAGCCTTCGTCCGCGGCGTCGCCATGACCGGCCTCAAGGAATAACGAACCCGGAGCGTCAGCGACGGGATGTCCGCCCGAACCCGGAGCGTCAGCGACG
>CAYMFP010000487.1:0-1974 GCA_964389385.1 uncultured Phycisphaeraceae bacterium
ACGTGTCCCCCGCCCGCGCCGGCCGCGCGCCGCTCCGGAGGCCCGTTTCGCCCCGGCCCCGTCCCCGGGGGGTGGGGGCGGGGTGGGGTGGGGTGAGGTGGGGCGCCCACCACCGGCGGGGAGCCCGGCGGTACGATCGACGATGACCTTCAACGCCGCGCTCGCCGAACGCTTCCACGAGATCGCCCGGATGCTCGAACTCACGGGCGCCAACCCGTTCAAGGTGAACGCCTACGCCAAGGCCGCGCGGGCGATCGAGGACGCGGCCGAGGACTTCGAGAAGCTCGCCGGCGACCCGGAACGCCTGCAGGCGGTCGAGGGGATCGGCAAGTCCACGGCCGAGAAGATCGTCGAGTTCAAGGAGACCGGGCGGATCGAGGAGCACGAGCGGCTGCGGCAGGAGGTTCCCGCCGGGCTGATCAAGATCCTGCAGATCCAGGGGCTCGGCCCGAAGACGGTCCGGGCGATGTGGCAGCAACTCGGGATCACCTCGATCGCGGAGCTGCAGGGCGCCATCGACGAGGGGCGGCTCGCGGAGCTGCCGGGGATGGGCCCGAAGAAGATCGAGAACGTCCGGCAGTCGCTCGCGTTCTTCGCCGGGGGGCAGAAGCGGCTGCCGATCGGGCGGGCGATGCCGATCGCCCTCCGGTTCGTCGAACGCCTCACGGGCGTGCCGGGCGTGAGCCGGGCGACGTACGCCGGCTCGCTGCGGCGGGGGAAGGAGACGGTCGGGGACATCGACATCCTCGCGTGCGTGGACGACCCCGCGGCCGGCGCCGCCGCGGCCGAGGCGTTCACGACGATCGACGGCGTCGCCCGGGTGCTCGCCAAGGGGGAGACGAAATCCAGCGTGCTGGTCTCGATCCGCGCGGACACGGGGCGGTGGGGCGGCGGGCACGACGCCGAGGGCGAGGAGGAGACGGTGCAGGCGGACCTGCGCGTGGTGCCGGCCGCGCACTGGGGGGCCGCGCTGCACTACTTCACGGGCAGCAAGGAGCACGGCGTGAAGCTCCGCCAGCGGGCGCTCGACCGGGGGCTGACGCTCAACGACTGGGGGCTCTTCCCGGAGGACAAGTCGACGACGGAGCCGCCGCAGAAGCGCGGCGTGGCCCCCGTCGCGGCGGCGACGGAGGAGGAGATCTACCGGAAGCTCGGGCTCGCGTGGATCCCGCCCGAGCTGCGGGAGGACCGCGGCGAGGTCGCGGCCGCGGAGCTGGCGCAGGACGGCGCCGACGCCCTGCCGCGGCTCATCGAGGTCGGCGACATCAGGGCCGAGCTGCACTCGCACACGACCGCCTCCGACGGCGTGATGTCGATCGAGGAGTCGGCGCGGCTCGCCAAGGCGCGCGGGTTCCACACGCTCGCGATCACGGACCACTCGCGGAGCAGCGTCATCGCGAACGGGCTGAGCGAGGAGCGTCTGCGCGAGCACGCGCGGGCGGTGCGCGAGGCGGGCGCCCGGATCGGCGGCATCACGCTGCTCGCGGGGAGCGAGGTGGACATCCTCGTGGACGGCTCGCTCGACTACGACGACGACGTGCTCGCGGAGCTGGACATCGTCGTCGCCAGCCCGCACGCGAGCACGAGCCAGGACCCCGCCGCCGCGACACGGCGCCTGCTGCGCGCGATCGAACACCCGCTCGTGCACGTCGTCGGGCACCCGACCGGGCGTCTCGTCAACCGCCGCGCCGGGCTGAGCCCCGACTGGGACACGCTCTTCGCGGCCGCGCGGGAGCACGACGTCGCCCTCGAGATCAACGCCCACTGGATGCGGCTGGACCTGCGGGACACGCAGGTGCGCGCGGCCGTGGAGGCGGGCGTCAAGATCGCGATCAACACCGACACGCACCGCCCCGACGACTACGACAACCTGATCTACGGCGTGCTGACCGCGCGCCGGGGGTGGCTGACGCCCGAGCAGTGCATCAACTGCTGGCCGGCGAAGAAACTGCACGCGTGGCTGAAGAAGAAGCG
>CAYMFP010000488.1:0-1974 GCA_964389385.1 uncultured Phycisphaeraceae bacterium
GCGGCCCCACCCCAGCGCTCGAAACACACCAATCCAGCGATCCAGAAATCTAGAAATCTAATGTCCCCCGTCCGCCCGCTCCCGCACCACCAGCAACCGAACCTCCGTCATCGCCTCGATCGAGTCCCGAACCCCCTCCCGCCCGATCCCCGAGTCCCGCACGCCCCCGTACGGCATGCTGTCCACGCGCCACGACGGCACGTCCCCCACGATCACCCCGCCCACGCGCAGCGTCTCCCACGCCCGGTGCATCCGGTGCAGGTCCCGCGTGAACACCCCCGCCTGCAGCCCGTACCGCGTGTCGTTCGCCTGCGCGAGCGCCTCCTCGAACGACGGGACCCGGCTCAGCACCACCGCCGGGCCGAACAGCTCGTCCCGCACGATCCGCGCCCCCGCCGGCACGCCCTCCAGCACGGCCGGCGAGACCACCGCCCGGCACTTCGGATCCACGCGCTCGCCGCCGCACAGCCGCCGCCCCCCCATCCCCTCGGCCTCCTCGATCCATCCGATCACCCGGTCCGCGTCCTGCTCCGTGATCAGCGGCCCGATGAACGTCTCGCGGTCCTTCGGGTCCCCCGCCTTCAGCGCCGCCACCCGCTCGACCAGCCTCGCCTTCAGCTCGTCGTACACCGCCCCGTGCACGATCAGCCGCTGCACGCTGATGCACGACTGCCCGCTCTGGTACATCGCGCCGAACACGATCCGCCCGACCGCGTCGTCCAGGTCCGCACCCCGCATCGTCTCGTCCACGATGCACGCCGCGTTCCCGCCCAACTCCAGCACCACCCGCTTCTTCCCCGCCTGCGCCTTGAGCTTCCACCCCGCCTCGTCCGACCCCGTGAAGCTCAGCATCTTCAGCCGCTCGTCCGTCGTGAACGCCCCCGCCGCCCCCCGCTCGCACGGCAGCACGCTGAACGCCCCCTCCGGGTACAGCCCCGCCTCCACCGCCTCCGCCAGCACGCCCCCGATGATCGCCGCCCCCACCGGCGTCCGGCTCGCCGGCTTGAGCACGAACGGACACCCCGCCGCGATCGCCGGCGCCACCTTGTGCGCCACCAGGTTCAGCGGGAAGTTGAACGGGCTGATGAACGAGCACGGCCCGACCGGCACCCGCTTCGTGCACCCCCGATACCCCTTCTGACGCTCGCTCAGCTCCAGGTTCAGCACCTCCCCGCCGATCTGCACGCTCTCCCGCGCCGCGATCTCGAACGTGTCGATCAGCCGGTGCACCTCCCCCTCCGCGTACACGATCGGCTTCCCGCACTCGACGCACAGCCAGTGCGCCAGCTCGTCGAACCGCTCGCGGAACCGGCGCACGCAGTGCTCGAGCACCGCCTTCCGCTCGTACGGCCGCATCGCCGCGCACGCCCCCGCCGCCTTGGCCGCGGCCGCGATCCCCCGCTCGATCTCCCCCGCCGACGCCAGCCCCACCCGCGCCGCCACCTCCCCCGTGTACTTGTCCCGCACCTCCAGCGTCCCGCTCCCCCCCTCCGCCCGCCCGCCGACATAGATCGGAAACGTCTGCATGAGCACACGGTAGCCGGGCCGTGCCCCGGAGCCGCCCCCTCCCCGAACCCGCAGAAAGCGCGTGGCCGCCGCTGGGCGGCCACGCGACGTTTGATTTCACCGGGAGCAACCGGAGCGAAACGCCCCGAGGTACGCGAGCAGGTCGTTGACGCTCGTGCTCCCGTCTCCGTCGACGTCCGCTTCGCCCGACCGGAACGCGCCGAGGAACGCCAGGAGGTCGCCGACATCCACCTTCCCGTCGTCCGTCCAGTCCGCCGGGTGACCAATGAAGACGCTGCCGTCCTCGCCGCGTTGCCACCCGGGGCCGCCGGCGGAACGAATGCGGCCTTCCGCCTCCCACGGCGCGAGCGTGTCGCAGTCCTCGACGTCCACGCGGATCCGGCCGCCGCCGCCCCCGCCGCCCCGGTTGCTGTTCTCACCCCCCCCGCCCGAGGTGCTGATCACCCC
>CAYMFP010000489.1:0-1970 GCA_964389385.1 uncultured Phycisphaeraceae bacterium
GCGCGCTGGCCCCACCCCCACCCCCACCCCACCTCCCCCCTCGACGCCCGGACGCCCCCCCGCCTCGATGCCCTCCCCCAACGCATCATCTGGTCCACCAGACACCTAACCTTGGGCGTGAAGAACCGTCCGTTCTGGCAGGCCGCGCGTCGCATGCTCCGATACCGGGGGGAGTTGGCGGCCGGCCTCGCGTGCGCGATCCTGTCCGCCGGCGGGCTCGGGGCCGGTCTGCTCGCGATCGGCCCGGTCCTCAAGCTCATCCTGGAACGCCAGGAGCGGGTGGGGCTCGAGCAGATGGCCCGCGAGGCCGTGGACGGCGGCACGCGCTACGCCTGGCTCATCCCCGACTGGATCATCGCCTGGCTCCCCGACCGCCCCTTCGAGTCCGTCGTGCTCGTCTGCGCCGGCATCGCCGTGCTCACCGTCCTCGGCGGGCTCGCCAACTTCGGGCACGTCTACTTCATGTCCAGCGTCGTGGAGCGCACCGTCGCCTCCTTCCGCCGCCAGGCCTTCCGCCGCGTCGTGCACCTGCCGCTGCGGACCGTCGTGGCCGAGGGCTCGGCCGACCTCATCGCCCGCGTCGTCAACGATCCGGCCCAGCTCGGCGTCGGCCTGAACGCCCTCGTGAGCAAGGCCCTCGCCCAGGTCACCAAGGGCTTCGCCGCCCTCGTCATCGCCTTCATCGTCGATTGGCGTCTCACGCTCGCGTCGCTGATCGCCGCTCCCCTCGTGTACACCATCGTGCGCAAGCTCGGCAAACGCATCCGCCGCGCGTCGCGCGCCGCCCTCGCCAACACCGCCGGCATGTACGGCGCCGTCACCGAGGCCACGCACGGCCTCCGCGTCGTCAAGGTCCACACCACCGAGCGCTACGAGGCCGGACGCTTCGGACGCATCAACCGCGCCGTGCTCAACGAGCTGCTCAAGATGCGCACGGCCCGCGCCGCGGCCTCCCCCGCCGTCGAGGTCGTCACCATCTTCATCGTCGGCATCCTCGCCATCATCGCCGCCAAGGCCATCATCGACCGCCAGCTCGACCCGGCCGCCTTCTTCCTCGCCCTCGCGTCCCTGGGCATCGCGGGCGGCGCCCTCAAGCCGCTCACCGGCCTGAGCAACGACATCCAGCAGGCCTCCGGCGCCGCCGACCGCCTCTTCCACGTGCTGCACCAGGAGCCCGAGCGCGGGCACGAGCGCACGCTCCCCCGCCTGCCGCGGCACCGCCGGAGCATCGCGTTCGAGAACGTCTGGCTCACGTACCCGGGCGCCGCCAAGCCCGCCCTCCGCGGCGTGGACCTCGAGGTCCGGCACGGCGAGACCGTCGCCTTCGTCGGCCCCAACGGGTCGGGCAAGACGACCCTGCTCAGCCTCGTCCCGCGCCTGCTCGACCCGGACGCGCCGGAGGAGGGCCGCCCCGGCGGCGCCGTCCTCGTCGACGGGCGCGACGTGCGCGAGGTGACGCTGCGCAGCCTCCGCCGCCAGATCGGCGTCGTCACCCAGGAGACCGTCCTCTTCGCCGGCACCGTGCGCGACAACATCGCCTACGGCGCGGTCGGCGTCTCCGAGGAGCAGGTCCGCGAGGCCGCGCGCCGCGCCCGCGCCGCCGAATTCATCGAACGCCTCCCGCACGGCTACGACACCCAGGTCGCCGAGCGCGGCGGCAGCCTCTCCGGCGGGCAGCGCCAGCGCATCGCGATCGCCCGCGCCATCCTGCGCGACCCCGCCATCCTCATCCTCGACGAGGCGACGAGCATGATCGACGCCGAGAGCGAGGCCAAGATCGCCGACGCCCTCGCCGAGTTCAGCCGCGGACGCACCACCCTCGTCGTCGCCCACCGCCTGAGCACCGTCGTCAACGCCGACCGCATCGTGGTCATGGACGCCGGCGAGATCGTCGACATCGGCCGCCACGACGAGCTGCTGCAACGCTGCAAGGTCTACCGCCGCCTCGCCAAGCACCAGCTCGTCGGCGG
>CAYMFP010000490.1:0-1956 GCA_964389385.1 uncultured Phycisphaeraceae bacterium
CAATCCCCCTCCCCCCACCCCGAGTCCTCCGCCTCTGGCCATCCGACCAATCGGCCGTCCCCCGTTGACCGCCGGGCGCACGCCGCCGAGACTCGATCCCCAGGGAGATCCCATGCCCGAAGCCGACGCCGCCTCCACCCCCCGCTACCGGATCACGCCCCTCCGCGCCGGCCGCCTGCTCCTGGACGCGGGCGGCATGTTCGGTGTCATCCCCAAGGTCGTCTGGCAGCGCACCTGCGAGGTGAGCGAGAAGAACCAGGTCGAACTCGCCCACAACTGCCTCCTGCTCGACCCCGTGGACGGGCAGGGAACGGGCCCGATCCTCCTCGAGACCGGCTCCGGCGACAAGCTCGACCCGAAGATGCGGGCCATCTTCGGCTTCGACGGGCAGCCGACGATCGAGGACGAGCTCCGCCGGGTCGGGCGGGACCCGGGCGAGGTCCGCACCGTCATCCCCAGCCACCTGCACTTCGACCATGCCGGCGGGCTCACCCGCCGCCCCCGCCCCGGCGAGACGCCCGACTGGACCGCGAGCGACCCCTCCGAGCAGTCCGGCGACTCCCCCGGGGTGAAGTTCACCTTCCCGAACGCCCAGGTCATCACCCAGAGGCGGGAGTGGATCGACGCCGTGAACAACACGGCCGTCATGACCCGGACGTACTACAAGGACCACCTCCTCCCCTTCGCCGACGAGCGGCACGCCCTGCTTTCCGGCGATCCTGCCCGCCCCCGCCTCCGCCTCGTGGACTCCCCCCACCCCTTCCCCCGCCCGGGCATCCCCATGCGGGCGGACGAGCCGCAGGGCAGGCTCGAGGCCCGCGAGACCGAGGTCCTCCCCGGCGTCTTCGTCTTCCTCGTCCCCGGGCACACCTGGGGGCAGCAGGCGACTCGCTTCACGGACGAGCGGGGGCGGACGATCGTCTTCACCCCGGACGTGATGCCCACCCGCTGGCACGTCGGGCAGGCCTACAGCCTCGCCTACGACGTCGAGACGTACACGAGCATGCTCTCGAAGACCTGGTTCCTCCGCGAGGCCGCGGCCCGCGGGTGGACGCTCTTCCTCGACCACGAGCCGGGAAACCCCTTCGCGACGGTCCGCGAAGACGGCAAGGGGTGGTATACCCTCGATCCGGCGGTCGCCTGAAGCTCGGGATGATCCCGGAATCGCTCCGGGACGTACTCACCTACGATGACGCCCGCCAGCCCCCTCCGGAGAGACGTGAGCACCCCTCCCGCCACCCAGCAGTCCCGGGTTCTCCCGGTGGACCCGGACCAGCCCGACGCCGCCGAGGCCCGGGCCGAACGCGCCGCAGAGGCCGAGCGCCTCGCCCGCGAGCGGTCCACGGCCCCGCCGCGCACCCTCTTCGACCGGGCGGAGGCCTTCGTCAGCCGCCTGAGCACGAAGAACAACTTCTGGCACCGGGTCTGCTCGCTCGTCTGGCTCCCCTTCGCCTTCCGCTCCGGCATCAAGATGCAGAAGAGCGGGGAGTCGACCTACTCGGCCGTGCTGCCGTTCCGCCGGTTCAACAAGAACTGGTACAACGCCATGGCCGGCGCCGCGCTGCTCGGCAACTCCGAGATCGCCGGCGGCATGTACGTCTTCGGCATCGTCGGGGGGGACTACACCGTCGTCTGCAAGCACCTCGAGTACCGGTTCCTCCGCCCGTGCTTCGGCCCGGCCGAGTACCGCATCACCCCGCGCGAGCCGATCGAGCCCCTCGTCGCCCAGGGCGGCGAGTTCAACTGCACGCTCGACATGGAGGTCTTCCAGGCCCTCCCCGTCCTGAGCAAGCGCGAGAGCGAGAAGGCCGACCGCAACGCCGAACGCGCCGCCTCCGGCGACGAGAAGGCCAAGCGCGAGGCCCGCATGGAGCGCCTCAAGAACCGCGAGAAGCGCGTCGGCAAGGTCACGGTGACGTTCCACGTCACCCCCAAGGCCCACCAGAAGGCCAAGGG
>CAYMFP010000491.1:0-1956 GCA_964389385.1 uncultured Phycisphaeraceae bacterium
CGTCCCGGCCTGCCCCGAAGGAGAGCCCCATGTCCATCCGACCCGACGCCAACGCGGACGCCCCGCCCCGCACCCCATCGCCGATCCTCGTCCTCAAGTTCGGCTCCTCCGTCCTCCAGACCGACCGCAACATCGAGCGGGCCGTCGCCGAGTGTTACCGCCACGCGCGCGACGGACGCAAGGTCATCGCCGTCGTCTCCGC
Source organism: uncultured Phycisphaeraceae bacterium (assembly GCA_964389385.1). Taxonomy (GTDB): domain Bacteria; phylum Planctomycetota; class Phycisphaerae; order Phycisphaerales; family UBA1924; genus CAYMFP01. Next base: position 203 of record CAYMFP010000491.1, read on the forward strand.
CTTCGGGGAGACGACCAACGAACTCATCCGCCGCGCCGAACTCGCCGCCGGAGGGCACTTCCGCCGCGCCGCCGTCCCCCAGGCCGCGGACTGGTCCTTCGCCACCCTCCAGGCCACCGGCGAGATCGTCTCGGCCTCGCTGCTCGGCATCGCCCTCGAACGCTCCGGCATCCCCTCCGGCGTGGTCGACGCCAACCAGATCTCCCTCATCGGCCGTCCCACCGGCGCCGAGCACGGGCGGCTCTCGGCCGACCCGGTCTCCGTCGACGCCGATGCCTTCCGCAGGCTCTTCGAGTGGGCCTCCGTCGTCGTCGTGCCCGGCTACGTCCTGCTCGACGAGCACCGCCTCCCGCTCCTGCTCGGGCGCGGCGGCAGCGATCTCACCGCCATCTTTCTCGGATACGCCCTGGGCGCCGAGGTCCGCCTCATCAAGGACGTCGCCGGCATCTACGAGTCCGACCCGGCCTCGCCGGTCGGCGGCCCGCGCCCCCGCCTCTTCGCCCGCATCGGGTACGAGGAAGCCCTCCGCGTCGGCGGGCGCGCCATCCAGCCCCGGGCCGTGAAGTTCGCCAAGGAGCACGGCGTCCCGTTCGAGGTCCTCCCGCTGAACACCGGCCGCGGCACCCGCGTCGAGCCCGGCGCCTCGGTCTTCGCGACCGAGCGGTTCGGGCGCCACGGGCCCCTCCGCGTGGCGATGCTCGGCGTCGGCACCGTCGGGCTGGGCGTCGTGCGCCTCCTCGAGACGGAGCCGGCCCGGTTCGAGCTCATCGGCGCCTGCGTGCGCAACCCCGCCAAGCACGCCGAGGACCGCCTGCCCGACGGCGTCCTCACGAGCAGCGTCGACGTCCTCCTCGCCCGCGAGTTCGACGTGCTCATCGAGGTCGCCGGCGGGCGCGCCCACGCGCGGCACGCGATCCTCACGGCCCTCGGGCAGGGCCGCGCCGTCGTCACCGCCAACAAGGCGGCGCTCGCCGAGGACTGGCTCGCCCTCCGCGAGGCCGCGACGATCGGGCGCCTCCGCTACTCCGCGGCCGTGGGCGGCGTCACGCCCTGCGTCGAGACGGTCCGCCGCGTCGGGGCGTTCCGCTCGCTGCGCGCCGTCCTCAACGGCACGACGAACTTCGTGCTCGCCCGCCTCGCCGACGGGCTCGGGTACGACGAGGCCGTCGCCGAGGCCCAGGCGCTCGGCTTCGCCGAGGCCGACCCGACGATGGACGTCGACGGCACCGACGCCGCCCAGAAGCTCGCGATCCTCATCCGCGAGGCGCTCGATCCCGACTTCGATCTCGCCTCCGTCGAGCGCCGCGGGATCGACGGGCTCGACGCGGCGGAGGTCCGCGGCGCGGCCGCGCGCGGCAGGGCGTACCGCCTCGTCGCGGAGGTCGCCGTCGAGGGCTCCGGGCGCATCCGCGCCTCGGTGAGGCCGGTCGAACTCCCGGCGACGGACCCCCTCGCGGAGGTGCGCGACGAGTGGAACCGCCTCGTCGTGGTCGACGCGCACGGCGTCGAGCACGTCGCCACCGGGCGGGGCGCCGGACGCTGGCCGACCGCCCAGGCCGTGTACGCCGACCTGCTCGACCTCGAACGCCTGCTCCTCGGGCGGGTCGTCGAAGAGCCCGAGCCCGCCCGCGGCCTCGCCGAGCCGGTCGTCGCCTGACGCCGCGCCCTCCCGATCCACGAGAAAGAGGGCACGCGCGGACTCCCTCCCGCGTGTGCCCATTCCCCACCCCATCCCACCCCACCCCGTCCCACAC
>CAYMFP010000492.1:0-1951 GCA_964389385.1 uncultured Phycisphaeraceae bacterium
TCACCCACTCCCCCCCACCGCTGCGGCGCGTCTCGCCTCCGCCTGACACCGACCACACCCGATTCCGTCGTCCGTGCCGCCGATCCCGCGGCGGCCCCCGCGTCTGACGAGCCGTACCCATGACGAACGCCGGCGATCCGCGACATCCCGACTCCTCCCCCGGCCCGCACGAGCCGCACGACGATCTGGCGCCCGACCAGGGCGGGCTGGAGTCGGGCGTGGACCAGCCGTCGACGGCGCCCGAGGCGGTGCGTCCGGGCCCCGCGGCCGGCCCGGCGCCGCGGGCCGCGGCGCCGATCGGGAATCCGCTGCACGAGCGCGGGCTGGTCCCGCCGCGGAAGGGCCTCGGGGGGCTGCTGGAGTCGCGGCCGGTGCGCAAGTACCGGAAGAACAAGCCGGCGATGGCGGCGCTGGTCGCGATCGTGGCGTTCCTGTCGCTGGGGCTCTGGGTCTTCGCGACGGACACGGTGAACGACCTGACGGGGGGCTCGCTGTCGGACCGCCCGCTGCTGGGGCTGTTCCTGCGGGAGCGGACGCTGCAGCGGGTGGGCCCGGACGAGGTGGCGGGGTTCAACGCGGAGCAGGACCCGGCGCGGCGCCTGCAGCAGTACGACTTCATGCTGAACCGGGCCGCGGCGGCGCTGGCGGGGATCGAGCGGCTGACGCCGGACTCGCCGCGGACGCCGGAGGACATCCTGGCCGAGGCGGCGCTGGGCGAGCGGCGGCTCGGGCCGCGGGACGCCGAGGGGCTGCGGGCGCTGGTTCGGCAGGGTCGGGAGCGGTTCGCGGCGCTCGACCGGGTGAAGCTGGCGGAGGTGGCGCTGCGGGAGATCGAGCGGGCGCACGAGAACCTGCTGCGGTTCGAGGAGGACCTCGCGGAGCTGCTGGAGGGCTCGCCGTCGGAGGACGAGCTGCTGCTCGCGCGGGAGGAGCTGGCGCTCTCGCTGGACAACATGATCGCGGCGCTGGGCGAGTTCCAGGCGCTGGCGGCGGACGACCCGACGCCGTCGGAGCTGGCGCTGTTCGACCCGGCGCCGATCTCGGCGAGCGTGGACGCGCTGTTCGACCTGCCGGGGCCGGACGAGACCGAGCCGTACGACCGGGCCGCGGTGGGCGAGCTGCTCTCGCTGGTGCAGGCGGCGCGGGAGGACCTGCGCGAGGAGATCCCGGCGGCGGTGGCGGCGGTGCGCCCGGTGATCGAGGAGCTGTACCCGGCGCCGGAGGGGCTTGAGGGGAAGATCTACGCCTTCAAGATGCTGCTGGGGACGGACCGGCAGGGGCGTTCGATCGTGGTGCGGGCGATCTATTCGGCGAAGATCGCGATCCAGGTGGGTCTGGTGACGGGGGTGATCGCGTGCCTGATCGGCGCGGTGCTGGGGGCCGCGGCGGGGTACTTCGGGGGGTGGATCGACAACGTGATCATCTGGGTGTACTCGACGCTGTCGTCGATCCCGTACATCGTGCTGCTGGTGGTGCTCGCGTTCGCGTTCCAGGCGCTGCCGCCGATCGGCGGGGTGAGCGTGACGGAGACGCTGGTCCCGCTGTACTTCGCGTTCGGGCTGACGTACTGGATCGGGCCGTGCCGGGTGATCCGGGGCGAGGCGATGAAGCTGAAGGGGCTGGACTACATCCAGGCGGCGCAGTCGATCGGCGTGAGCCGGGCGGGGATCCTGCTCAAGCACATCATCCCGAACACGGTGCACCTGGTGCTGATCAACTTCTCGCTGCTGTTCATCGCGGCGATCAAGGGCGAGGTGATCCTGACGTTCCTGGGGCTCGGGCTGAAGAACGGCGCGAGCTGGGGGATCATGATCGACCAGTCGAAGGACCAGGTGGTGAACGGGTTCTTCTGGCAGATCGGCGCGGCGACGGCGTTCATGTTCGTGCTGGTGCTGGCGTTCAACATCTTCACGGACGCGCTCCAGGACGCGTTCGATCCGAAGCACGTGGG
>CAYMFP010000493.1:0-750 GCA_964389385.1 uncultured Phycisphaeraceae bacterium
CTGTAAACCATGTGTCCGGTCTATACAGTGGGGTGGGGTGGGGGGCCTCGCGGCGGCGGTCCGGGGGCAATGATCGAAGAGAGGATGTCGGCCCCGGGCCCACCGCTCGGGGCCGTTTTTTTCCGGTCCGCGGGCCGCGGCGCCCGCGTCCGCAGGAGATGGCGATGCCCGATCTCGTGCCCGTCCGGCGGGCCCTGCTCAGCGTCAGCGACAAGTCCGGGCTGGTCCCGTTCGCGCAGGCCCTGGCCGCGCGGGGGTGCGAGCTGGTCTCGACGGGCGGCACGGCCCGCGCGCTCGAGGGGGCGGGGCTGAGGGTGACGCCGGTGGAGCGTCTGACGGGGTTCCCGGAGATGATGGACGGGCGGGTGAAGACGCTGCACCCGAAGGTGCACGGGGGCCTGCTCGCGCTGCGCGACAACCCGGAGCACGTGCGGTCGATGCGGGAGCACGGGATCGAGCCGATCGACCTCGTGTGCATCAACCTGTACCCGTTCCAGCAGACGGTGCTGCGGTCGGGCGTGACGCGGGAGGAGGCGATCGAGAACATCGACATCGGGGGGCCGAGCATGATCCGCTCGGCCGCGAAGAACGCCGAGCACGTGGCGGTGGTGACGTCGCCGGCGCAGTACGCGCAGGTGGCGGCGGCGCTGGAGGAGCACGGTGGGGCGTTGCCGCGGGAGCTGCGGCGCGAGCTGGCGGTGGCGGCGTTCGCGACGACGGCGGCGTACGACGCGGCGATCATGGTCTACC
>CAYMFP010000493.1:760-1930 GCA_964389385.1 uncultured Phycisphaeraceae bacterium
GCTGGCGCGCTCCGGCATCGTGGCGCGCGCGGGGGGGGCGGGTTGCGCGCCGCCGGGGGCTTCCGCCGGGGCTAACCGGGACTCCCTGGCCGGGGCGGGGGGGGCCTCTGGGGGGGGGGGGCCCTCGGCCGAGGCGGAGACGGAGGACGCGTCGGTGCTGCTGCCGGTGCTGCCGCTGCAGCTCGAGCGGCGGGCGCGGATGCGGTACGGGGAGAACCCGCACCAGCCGGCGGCGCTGTACCGGGACCCGTCGAGCGCGAGCCCGTGCACGCTGGTGGGGGCCGAGCAGCTGCACGGCAAGGAGCTGGGGTTCAACAACCTGCTGGACGCGTCGGCGGCGCTGGAGCTGGTGAAGATGCTGCACCGGCTGAACCCGGCGCGCCCGGCGGCGTGCGTGGTGAAGCACACGAACCCGTGCGGGGCGGCGAGCGCGGGAGGGGCGGGGGGGAGGCTGCGCCAGGCGGTGGACGCGGCGATCGCGGGGGATCCGCTCGCGGCGTACGGGGGGATCCTGGCGGTGACGCGCGCGGTGGACGCGGAGGCGGCGGCGGCGATCGCGGACCCGTCGCGGTTCTTCGAGGTGGTGGTGGCGCCGGCGTTCGAGCCGGAGGCGCTGGCGCTGCTGCGCGAGCGGTCCAGGAACATCCGGCTGCTGGCGGTGGGGGAGATCCCGGACGACGACACGGAGGAGGACCCGCTGGACCTGCGGTCGATCCCGGGGGGGATGCTGGTGCAGCACCGGGACCTGCGGCTGCCGGAGCCGGCTTCGTGGACGCACGCGGCGGGTCCGGAGCCGACGCGGGAGCAGCTCAACGCGGCGGCCGTGCTGGAGGCGATCGGGCGGGCGCTGTCGAGCAACGCGGTGTGCATCGGCGGGGCGGACCCGGCGGCGGGGGAGACGATCCGGCTGTTCGGGGCCGGGGCGGGGCAGATGGACCGGGTGGCGAGCAGCGAGCTGGCGGTGCGCAAGGCCGGGGCGCTGGCGCAGGGGGCGGTGGCGTATTCCGACGCGTTCTTCCCGTTCCCGGACGGGCCGCGGATCCTGATCGACGCGGGGGTGACGGTGCTGGTGCACCCGGGCGGGTCGAAGCGGGACCAGGAGACGTTCGACCTGTGCAACGAGCGGGGGGTGACGTGCGTGGTCACGGGGGTGCGGAGGTTTCGGCATTA
>CAYMFP010000494.1:0-1929 GCA_964389385.1 uncultured Phycisphaeraceae bacterium
GGGGGGCGGGGGTGGGGGGCGACGCACCGGGATGAAGCGGCGCCGCGTGCCCGACCGCGGGCGTGGGGCGTCGCATGCCTCCCGCCGCGTTCGGTCAGATGTGGGCGTCGAGCCGGGCGTCGTGGATGGGGACGAGGGCCTCGAGGATTCGGACGAGCACGGCGAGGGGAGAGCCCATCGGGTCGATCTTGTGGACGACGCCCGCGGGGTAGCGGCCGAGCATGGGGGCCGTCTCGGCGTCGAAGACGCGGAAGCGGTTGCGGATGACCTCTTCCTTGGCGTCGTCCGAGCGGCCTTCCTTGGCGGCCCGCCCCTTGAGGCGGGCGACCAGGGCGTCGCGGTCGGTCGCGTCGAGGTTGACGATGGCGAGGACCTCGATGTCGCCCGCCATGAGGTCGGCCTGGTTCGGGTTGCGGGGGATGCCGTCGAGGACGAGCAGGTCCTGGGCGGGGTTGTAGGAGCCGTCGGCGACCTTGGCGGCGGCGTGCTGCTTCCAGAGGCGGACGGTGAGTTCGTCCGGGACGAGTTCGCCGGAGGCCATGATGGCCGTGATCTCCTTGCCGAGGTCGGACCGGGGGTCGAGGCCGCGGAACATGTCGCCGCTGGACATGTGGTAGAAGCCGGGGAGGGCGCCGAGCATCTTGCCCTGGGTGCCCTTGCCGGCGCCGGGGGCGCCGAAGAGGAGAACGGAGCGGTAGGGGGTATTGCTGGTGGCCACGAATGCGATCCTCGTCCCTGGATGATCGGGGCGGGACGATAGCGTGATCCGGGGGTGGTCGCCAGCGTCGGGCGGGGGGGACGCGAAGTGCGGGAAAGACAGCGGGCCCGGCGTGTGCCGGGCCCGCTGCGATGGGTGGGTGCGGGGTCAGTGGTCCGTGAAGGAGATCACTGGGCCGCGAGGACCTGCTCCTGGAGGTTCCGTGGCATCTGGCGGTACTCGAGGAACTCCATGGTGTTGGAGGCGCGGCCCTGGCTGAGGCCGCGGAGCACCGTGGTGTAGCCGAACATCTCGGAGAGCGGCACCTCGGCGTGGATGATCTTGACGATCCCGCGGTCCTCGGTGTCGTTGATGAGGCCGCGGCGGGAGGCGAGGTCGCCGGTGACGTTGCCGAGGTAGTCCTCGGGGGTGGTGATGACGACCTTCATGATCGGCTCGAGCATGATGGAGCCGGCCTTGGTGACGGCCTCGCGGAGGGCGAGTCGGGCGGCCTGCTCGAAGGCCACCTGGCTCGAGTCGACGTCGTGGTACGAGCCGTCGATCAGCTCGACCTTGACGTTGATGAGCGGGTAGCCGGCCGAGACGCCGGAGACGGCGGTGGTGCGGATGCCGTGCTCGACGGCCGGGATGAACTCCTTGGGCACGGTGCCGCCGACGATCTTGTTGACGAAGGCGACGTTGTTCTCGAACTTGAGGCCCTCGGCGGCGGCCTGCTCGGCGGTGAACGGCTCGATGTTGATGATGACGTCGCCGAACTGCCCGCGGCCGCCGGTCTGCTTCTTGAACAGGCCGCGGACGTTCTTGGCCGGGCCCTGGATGGCCTCGCGGTAGGAGACGCGGGGCTTGCCGACCTCGACGCCGACCTTCATGTCGCGGATGAGCTTGGTCTTGATGATGTCGAGGTGGAGCTCGCCCATGCCGCTGATGATGGTCTGCCCGGTCTCCTCGTTGTACTCGGAGCGGAAGGACGGGTCCTCGCGGCGGATGGTGACCAGGGCCTCGGAGAGCTTGCGCTTGTCGTCGGCGGTCTTGGGCTCGATCGACATGCTGATGACCGGCTCCGGGAAGTCCATCCGCTCGAGGACGATCGGGTGCTCGGGGGCGCAGAGCGTGTCGCCGGTGATGGAGTCCTTGATGCCGATGACGGCGACGATGTTGCCGGCGCCCGCCTCGTCGAGCGGGATGCGCTCGTTGGCGTGCATCTCGAAGAT
>CAYMFP010000495.1:0-1910 GCA_964389385.1 uncultured Phycisphaeraceae bacterium
TGGGGTGGGGTGGGGTGGGGGCGTAGGCTTGGCCGAACCACAGGAGGCGTCATGGCGGTCACGCTCACGTACCTCGGACACTCGGCGTTCATGCTCGCCGCGGGCGGCGAGACGATCCTCATCGATCCGTTCCTGACGGGCAACCCGCGGGCCGTGGACCGCCCGGGGCTGCGCGCCGCCGACATCCCGGCGACGCGGATCGTGCTCACGCACGGGCACGAGGACCACGTCGGCGACGCCCCGGCGATCGCGAAGCGCACGGGGGCGACGGTGCACGGGTCGTTCGAGCTGTGCGCCTTCCTCGCCGAGCAGGGGGTGGAGCAGACCGAGGCGGGCAACCCCGGCGGGCGGGTGAAGACGCCGTCGGGCTTCGTCGCCTTCACCCAGGCGTTCCACTCCTCCTCCTACCAGGGGCGGTACATGGGGCAGCCGATGGGGGCGGTCGTGAACGTCGGGGGGAAGACGGTCTACCACGCCGGGGACACCGCCCTGTTCAGCGACATGAAGCTGATCGGGGAGCTGTACCGCCCGGACGTCGCGATCCTCCCGGCCGGGGACCGCTTCACGATGGGCCCCGAGCACGCGGCCCGGGCGGCGGAGTTCGTCGGGGCGCCCGTCGCGATCCCCTGCCACTTCGCGACCTGGCCGCTGCTGACGGACGACCTCTCGGCGTTCCGCCCCAAGGGCGTCGAGGCCCGGGTGCTGGAGCCGGGGGAGACGCTCGAACTCTGACCGCCCGGGCCGCCGCCCCGAGCGGGGGATTGGCCCGCCCCCGCGGCCTCCGTACGCTGTGGCCGAGGAGCGGGTGCACGCGCCGGAGGGCGTCCGCCATGCGTATCCGAGGCGCGCCGACGGCGCGCGGGTTCTCGCTGATCGAGCTCCTCGTCGTCGTCGGGATCGTCGCGCTGCTGGTCGGCATCCTGCTGCCGGCGCTCGGCAAGGCCCGCCGGGCGGCGCAGGCGGTGGTGAGCCGGGCGAACCTCCGCAGCCTGCACCAGGTCGCGACGCTCTACGCCTTCGAGCACGAGGAGAGCTACCCGAACCCCTTCAACGAGAAGTGGCGCGCGGGCGACCCGTACAACCAGAGGTGGGGGCACAACTACAGCACCATGGCCGGCGGGCCCAGCAAGTGGAACTGCGAGATGTACGCGTTCCACTGGTACAGCATCACGGCCGCCTGGCTCAAGGAGGGCGACATCGCCTCCGAGATCCAGTTCGCCCCCGGGGACTTCACCGTCCAGAAGCGCTTCGACGACCGCGCGGCCGAGGGGACGCTCCACAACGTCCGGGCGTGGGACGGCTCCTACGCCCTCACGCCGACCGTCCTCTTCGCGCCGCAGCGCTACCGCCCCGACGGACGCGGCGACACGCACTACCTGGACGGGCCCCGCAGCCTCGCCGCCCGCATGCGGACCGACGACGTCCGCTACCCGGCCGCCAAGGTCCTCCTCTGGCAGCGGTTCGACAACGCCCAGCCCAAGCGGCGGGAATTCCGCTGGGACGGGGGCGCCCTGACGGCCGTCGGGCAGAGCGCCCTGCCGCCGATGTGGAACAACCCGACGGCGAGGACCTCGCTCGTCACGGCCGACGGCTCCTCGCTCCGGCTCGACATCGGCGACCTCTACGCCGACCCGGCCCAGCAGGAGCTGCTCCCCCCCGACCTCTGGGACCTCGGGCAGGCCGGCGTCCTGACCAGCCTCCGCATGCACGAGGACGGCTTCGAGAACGGCGACGCGGCCAACGGCGGCTGGCCGGGCGTCTACCCCGCGCTCTTCTGGGCGACGGTCCGCGGCGTCCAGGGGAGGGATCTGGCGAGGTAGGAGGGGGAGGGGGGGAGAGGGGGAGGGTCTTGGAGGCTTGGAGTCCTGAAGTCTTGGAGTCTTGAGTCTTGAGGGGGTGAGTCTTGAGGA
>CAYMFP010000496.1:0-1909 GCA_964389385.1 uncultured Phycisphaeraceae bacterium
CCGTCCCCCCATCCGCTCAGTTCCCGCCCCCGGTCCCGGTGCAGCCTCGCCCATGCGCTCAACCCTCCATCACCGTGCGCCGGAACGCCAAGAGCGCCGGGGCGGAGCACCGCGCGGGCCGCCGGTCGCCGCGGCCTGTGCTCTCCGTGATCATCCGCCGGCCGCGGAACGACGCCGCTCAGGGCCGCCCACCCCGACGCCCGCTCAGGAGAACGAGACCTTCGGCGCCTGGCTGATCTTCTCCGTCTCGAACTCGAGCAGCGCGGCGTCGCTCTGGTGCCCGAAGAGCCCGGCGAAGATCACCTGCGGGAACTGGGCCCGGTACGTGTTGTACGTCGTCACGCTGTCGTTGTACGCCTGCCGCGCGAACGCGACGCGGTTCTCCGTGCTCGTCAGCTCCTCGGAGACCTGCATCATGTTCTGGTTGGCCTTCAGGTCCGGGTAGGCCTCCATTACCGCGAACAGACGCCCGAGTGCTCCGCCGAGCGCTCCCTCCGCCCCCGCCAGTTGCCCCATCGCCCGCGCGTCCCCCGGGTTCGCCTTCGCCGCGTTCAGACCGGCGACGGCCTGGTTCCGCGCGGCGATCACCGCCTCGAGCGTCTCCCGCTCGTGGCTCATGTACGCCTTCGCCGTCTCCACCAGGTTCGGGATCAGGTCGTGCCGCCGCTGCAGCTGCACCTCGATCTGCCCGAACGCGTTCTTGTACCGGTTCCGCAGCGCGACGAGCCGGTTGTAGATCCCCGCGCCGAACGCCACGAGGGCGAGCACGAGCACCACCAGCACGACGAGCACGATGATCAGGATCAAGCCGCTGGTCAAGGCCGCAACCCCCTCGAAAGGAATCCGACGGCGTGCACGCCCGCGCGGACGCGCCCCGCCCATTCTTCGGCAACCCGCCCCGCCCTTTCACCCTACCCGATCCCGCGGCCGTGCACCAGCGCGGCGGCTCCCCGCGGGCGGGTGGACGGCCGGAACCCCGGCCGTGCCGCCGCGTCGTCCCCTCCGGCCCTCGCCCCCCGTTACCCGGCGGCCTCCCCCGCGACGACCCGCAGCACCCGCGGATCGGGCCGCGCCTCGCCCCGCGTGATCGCCCGCACCGCCTCCACGATCGCCGCGTTCACCGGGGTCGGGACGCCGAGGCGCCGCCCCAGGTCCGCCACGTACCCGTTGATGTAATCGATCTCCGTCCGCCGCCCCCGCTCGAAGTCCTGCAGCATCGACGGCTTCAGATCGCCGTACGCCGCCAGCACCCCCTCCAGCCACGCCCCGTAGCCCTCCGGATCGCGCGGGGGCTCCGGCTCGACGAGCATGCGCTCCGGCCGTGCGCCGCTCGCCAACGCCACGCCGAGCGCCTCCGCGTACGCGCGGTCGAACGCCTCGCGCCCGCCGGGCAGCCCGAGGTACTCGCGCATCGTGCGCCCGGCGATCGCTCCGATCGTCGTCACCGAGCAGTTGAGCAGCAGCTTCGACCACACGGCCCCGCGCATGTTCGCGGTCGTGCGTACCTCCACCCCGCGCCCGAGCCACGCCCGCACGCGCTCGGCCCGCTCGCTCGCCGCGTCCGGCCCCTCCGGCCGATCGCCGCCCAGCTCGCCGACGAGCAGATGCCCGGCGTTGCGCTGCTCGTACACCCCGGGCTCGACCATCGTCGCGCCGAGGTTCGACAGCCCGCCGAGCACGCACGCCCCCAGCCGCTCGGCCAGCAGCTGCGGCACGCCACCGTTCTGGATCGGCAGGAGCGTCCCGCCGTCGCGGAGCATCGCCGCCAGCCGCGGCGCGACGGCGATCGCGTCGTCCGCCTTGGTCGCGAGCACGATCAGATCGAACCCCTCGCCCCCCTCGAACGCCTCGATCGGGGGGCCCCCCCCCCCCCCCCCCCCCCCCCCCCCCCCCCCCCCCCCCCCCCCCC
>CAYMFP010000497.1:0-1904 GCA_964389385.1 uncultured Phycisphaeraceae bacterium
GGGGGGTGGGGTGGGTGGTGGGGTCAGGCGATTTTTTCGACCTTCTGGATGATGACGGGGTCGCGGGGGACGTCGTCGTGGCCGGACTTGCGGCCGGTGGGGACGTTCTTGATGGCGTCGACGACGTCCATGCCCTCGACGACGCGTCCGAAGACGGCGTAGCCGGCGCCGTCGGGCTGGGCGCGGTCGAGGAAGCTGTTGTTGTTGACGTTGATGAAGAACTGGTTGGTGGCGCTGTCGGGGTCGCCGCCGAGGCGGGCCCAGGCGAGGGCGCCGCGCTCGTTGTTGAGGTCGTTCTTCCACTCGTTCTTGATGGGCTTGTCGCCGCGGCGCTGGGTCATGTCGGGCTCGAAGGCGCCGCCCTGGATCATGAAGCCGTCGATGACGCGGTGGAAGATGGTGCCGTCGTACTTGCCGGCGTCGGCGTAGGCGGCGAAGTTCTTCGCGCCGATCGGGGCCTGCTCGGGGTCGAGTTCGACGGTGATCTCGCCGAGGGTGGTGGTGAGCTTGTACTTGGGGTGTGCTTCGGGCATGGTTGGCTCGGGGGTGGGGGGCGGGAACCGGGAACCGGGAACCGGCAGCCGGGATTCGGGATTCGGCAATCGGGGGGGGGCGAGGGTCGGTTGCTCGGGACGGGGTTAGCGGGTTTCGGGCTTGTCGGCGCCGGGCTTGTCGTCGGGCTGGTCGGCGTCGAGGCCGCGGTCGGCGAGTTCCTTGGCGCGCTGCTCGGTGATGATCGCGGCGCCCTCGATGACGACGGGGTCGACGGGCTCGCTGGGCTGGCCTCCGAGGCGGTCGGGCTGGACGGGGACGGCGCGGATCCTGTCGATGGTTTCCTTGCCGGCGATGACGCGTCCGAAGACGGCGTAGCCGGCGTCCTCCGGCGAGCGGACGCCGGGGTCGAGGAAGCGGTTGTCGGCGACGTTGATGAAGAACTGGCTGGTGGCGGAGTTGGGGTCGTTGGTGCGGGCGTAGGCGATGGTGTAGGGGTCGTTCTCGAGGCCGGCCTTGCGGGCCTCGTTGGGGATGGGGTCGCGGCCGGCCTTCTCGACGTTCTCGGGGATGGAGCGCATGCCGGGCGTGGGGCGGAAGTCGTAGTACGCCTCGGTGAAGCCGCCGCCCTGGACCATGAAGTTGTCGATGACGCGGTGGAAGATGGTGCCCTCGTAGAAGCCGTCGCGGACGTACTGGAGGAAGTTGGCGGTGGAGACGGGGGCCTTCTCGGGCTCGAGTTCGAGGATGAAGCTGCCCTCGCTGGTCTTCATGAGGACGTGGTGCGGGCCGTCGAGGAGGGACATGTCGACGTGCTTGGGGCCTTCGGGGCGTTGGGCGGGTTCCTTGGCGGTGGCGTCGGCCTGCGCGGCGGCGGGGAGGGCGAGGGCGGCCGCGGCGAGCAGGGCCGTGGTGTAGCGGTGGATCATGGTTGGGGCTCCGTGTCGGGCCGCGGGCTCGCGGCGCCGGGTCGTGATGCGATGGTACCGGGTGCGTGGAAGCGGGGGCGGGGGCTGCGCGGGGCGCGGGCGTGCCCTACGGATTCGGGCGGAGACGGCCTGATCCGCGGCGTGGGCGCCGGCGGCTATCCGCGGAACTTGTCGATGACGAGGCCGTCGCGGAGTCGGACGTAGGCGATGATGGGCATGGGCTGCGGGGCCTGTTCGCCGCCGAGTCCGACGAGCGGGCCGCCGGTGTCGAGGGGTCGGAACTCCCAGCGCCAGATCTCGGTGCCGTCGGAGAGGGTGGAGCGTTCCATGGGCTCGCCGATGACGGCGAGGATCCACTCGCCGGTGGTCTCGCCGATCTGGACGCGTTCCATGAGGTCTTCGGAGACGTAGACGCCCTCGTAGCGGACGCTGGGCTGCTTGATGCCCATCTCGGAGTCGCCGGTGGTGCGGACGGGGAGGCCG
>CAYMFP010000498.1:0-1903 GCA_964389385.1 uncultured Phycisphaeraceae bacterium
CCGCTACTCGCCCGCGGGCGCCCCGCCCTTCCGCGGGTCGCTCGCGGCCTGGATCCGGTTCCCCCGGATCAGGATCGCCTGCACGTTGCCGATCTCGTCGGCCGCCTCCAGCGCGTGCCCGCGCTCGGCGAGCCCCTCCAGCACGGCCGGCGGATACGCCGCCTCGTGCAGCATCGTCTCCGGCAGCCACTGGTGGTGCACCCGCGGGTGCGCCACCGCCGCCTCGGCGTCCGCCCCCGCGATCATCCGCAGCAGCACCTGCAGCGTGCCCGTGATGATCCGCGGGCCCCCCGAGGCCCCGGCGACGGCCAGCAGCCGCCCGTCCGCGTCCACCACGATCGTCGGGCTCATGCTGCTCAGCGGGCGCTTGCCCGCCCCCGGCAGGTTCGCCTCGGACTGCACCAGCCCGAACGCGTTCGGCTCGTCGGCCCGGGTCGTGAAGTCGTCCATCTGGTTGTTCAGCACGAACCCGAACTGGTCGACGCCCACGAGCGACCCGAACACCGTGTTGATCGTCTCCGTGCAGGCGACCGCGTTCCCCTCCGCGTCCACGATCGAGAAGTGGCTCGTCCCCGCGTCCGACACCGGGGCGGGCGCCTCACCGTAGTGCCCGGGCGCGAACGTCCTCCGCATGTCGATCCCCCGCGCCAGCTCCCCCGCGTACTCGGGCGAGAGCAGCCGGTCCACGGGCAGCTCCGTGAACCGCGGGTCGGCCAGGTGCTGCGCCCGGTCCGCGAAGGCGTGCTTGAGCGCCTCCGCGAAGACGTGGTCCCGCGCCGCCAGCCGCGCCGCCACCGCCGCGTTCCCGTCCGTCCCGCCCGCTCCGCCCCGCGGCCGCTCGTTCTCCGGCGCGTACGCCGGCGTGATGTCCTGCGTGTCCCCCGGCAGCGTCCGGTCGGTCAGCCGGATCCCGGCCGCGTCCATGATCCGCAGGGCCTCGAACATCGTCACCCCGCCCGACGACGGCGGCGGCATCCCCAGGAACGTCAGCCCCTGCACCTCCGCCGCCAGCGGGACCGTCTCCTCCGGCTCATACCCCCGCAGGTCCGGGAAGGCGATCGAGCCCCCCGCCCGCCCCACGGCCTCGATGATCCGCGCCGCGATCGGGCCCTGGTAGAACGCGTCCGTCCCGAACCGCGCGATCAGCCGCAGCGCCTCCGCCTGCTCCCGGTTCACGATCCGGTCCCCGACCGCCACCCGCCCCTCCCGCAGGAACTTCTTCCACACCAGCGGGTACCGCTCCTGCCACTCCGGGCTCGCCAGGAACCGCTCCACCAGCGGCGCGACCGACCGCGCGTAGTGCTCGTCCACCACGAAGCCCCGCTCGGCCGCCGCGATCGCCGGCGCGATCACCGCCTCGCGCGACAGCCGCCCGAACTTCTGGTGCGCGTAGAGCAGCCCGGCCACGGTCCCCGGCACCGCCACCGCCCGCCCCCCGAACCGCGAGGCCTCCGGGTCGTCCCCCGCGAACATCCCCGGCGCCGCCGACGCGGGCGCCACCTCCCGGTAGTCGATCGCGAACTCCCGCCGCGCCTCCGGGTACGCCGGCCGCGGCTCCGCCAGGCGGATCACCATGAACCCCCCGCCCCCGATCCCGGCCGAGTACGGGCGCACGACCGAGAGCGTCAGGCCCGTCGCCACCGCCGCGTCGATCGCGTTCCCCCCCTGCTCCAGGATCTCCGCCCCCGCCGCGCTGGCGATCGGGTGGTCGGCCGCGACCGCGTATCGCGAGAACGCCGCCGCCGAGGGCCGCGACGCGGCGCCGTCCCCCGCCCCGCCTCCCCCCGCGGTCGGCGGGGAGACCGGCTGCGGGCTCTCGCACCCGGCGACGGCGAAGACGACGGCGACAAGACAGGCGACGGCGATCCGGCTCACGAGCATGCCACCAGCGTATCGCCCCACC
>CAYMFP010000499.1:0-1881 GCA_964389385.1 uncultured Phycisphaeraceae bacterium
TCGCCGCCGAAGGCGATGCGCATCATCTCGGCCTCGCTGAGCGCGACGTGCCCGACGGTCCAGAGCGGGTGGTTGCCGCCGCTGGGGGTGGGGAAGGTGAGGGGCGCGTCGCGCAGCTCCTGGGCGAGGCTGATGAACCACTCGTCGGCGAGGGCCGAGCGCAGGAGGTCGATCGCGCGGACGGGGCGCGCGGCCTCGGCGCCGACGCGGCGGTAGCGGACGCGCATCATCTCCGTCCACTCGCCGTCTTCGCCCTGGATGGTGCCGCGGAAGATCCGCTCGTTCTCGTCGACGATCTCGATGATGTCGCGGAACTTGGCGGTGGTGCCGGGGGCCATGCAGTTGGGGCCTTCGGCCTTGAGCGTGAGGACCTTGCCGCCAGCGTCGAGCGAGCCCTCGTACTGCCAGAGGTGGGTCATCATGGAGCCGATCCAGGTGCCGACGTAGCGGCCCTTGGCGGGGTCGTAGCCGACGGTGAGGGCCATGGAGGCCTCGCCGCCGCCGGGCATCTGCCCGCGTCCCTCGGCGGTGATCCAGAGCCCGCCGCGGGAGCGGACGGTCTCGGTGCCGGTGCACTTCTGCCCGGGCTGGCCGGGCATGTCCATCTCGTAGGTCCACTCGCCGACGAGCTGCTGGAGCCACTCGTGCTCCCGCTGGGGCTTGGCGAAGGGGGGTTGCGGGGTCTCCGCCGCCGCCTGCGCCAGGTACGCCTCCAAGCGGTCGAACGTGCCGGACCAGCCTTCCCGCATCGCGTCGTGCCCGGCCTCGAAGCTCCGCCGCTCGGCATCGGTCGCTTCCGGCGCGGACGAGCGCACGGTGATCTTCGTGCGCGGCCCGTCGTCGGCGAACTCGATGACGGAGCGCATTTCCAGCGGCCAGTCCGGCGCCATCGGGTGCCGCGCCGGGCGGGCGTGCTCATCGGAGAAGCCGCCGTCGATCACGAGGCGCTCGTTCGGGGCGATCTCGCGGTAGACCCAGCGCCCCCACATGTCCTGCCCGTCCTCGGTCCGCATGAGGTAGTGCAGCAGCCCGCCGGGGCGGGGGGCGTTGCGGCACTCGGCGATGGTGACGCCCTTGGGGCCCCACCAGCGACGCAGGCGCTGCTCCTCCGTCCATGCCCGGTAGACGAGGTCCCGCGGCGCGTCGACGACGCGGGAGGTGACGAACTCGCTCCCGGCCGCGGCGGCCGGATCTGCCTTCATCGTGGTCATGATGCGCTCCTCAGTTTCCGGCCTGTCCGTGGTGGTGTGGTTCGTGCATCGGCAGCCAGACTTCCATGCCGCCCACGCCCCGCTTGGGATCGAAGTCCTCCCGGTAGCGCTCGAAGACGAGCACCCCGCCGGGGTCGGCGCGCCAGGCGCATCCGGAGGACGGGAGCCATTCGCGGAAGATCGTCCGGACCGTCCGGCAGAGCTCGGTGACGTGCCCGCGGTGCTCGAAGACGGCGCAGCGCTGCGCAGGGATCGTGATCTGCGCCCAGCCCGGCGGGAGGCCGCCGAAGTCGCTCACCTCGACGCCGCAGACGTAGTCGAAGGCGCCTTCTTGCCCGTCCCCTGATCCGTCGGGGGTGGCGGCGAGGCTCACGCCGAAGTCGGTGCGTCCGGCGCGGTTCGGGACACGTTCCGCGTTCGGCAGCCACTGCTCCCAGAGGATCGGGATGTCGCGGAGGGTGGCGGGCGTGAAGCGCCCGCGCAGGCCGGTGATGAGCAGGCGCCGCCCCTCGACGAAGCGGGGCGGCTCCAGCAGCGTGGTCGTGGATGTCATGCCGCCGCCCCTTCGGTCTGTTCGGCGCCGGCGTCGGCGAAGGCCGGGTCCATCCAGAAGACCTCCCAGACGTGCCCGTCCGGGTCCTGGAACGCGTGCTCGTACATGAACCCGTGG
>CAYMFP010000500.1:0-1861 GCA_964389385.1 uncultured Phycisphaeraceae bacterium
AGGGGCGTATGGCCACCGTCTATCCCGTCTCGCCGCGTCTGGATTTCCTCGCCTGGTGCGAGGCGCACGTGGAGCCGTTCACCGGGCAGCCCCGGCTCATCGGGCTGAGCGTGCCGCAGGCGCAGGCGTGGGCCGCGGCCGTGGCCGAGGTCCGCGCGGCCGAGATCGAGCAGGAGCGGGCCCGGCGGGCGGCGCTCGCCGCGACCGCGGCCGCCGAGGCGGCGTACGCGCGGCTGCGGGCCCGGACGGGCGAGGCCGTGCGGACGATCCGCGCGTACGCGGAGGCGCAGGGCGAAGACGAGGTGTTCGAGCGGGCGCGGATCCCGCGGCCGGCGCAGCCGGCCCCGGCCCCGCCGCCGGCGCCGCCGCACGGGCTGCGGGCCGAGCTGGACCCCGCCCGCGGCGCGCTCACGCTGGCGTGGAAGGCGACGCAGCCGAGGGGGACGGAGGGGACGAGCTACGTCGTGCGGCGGAGGCTGCTCGGCGAGACGGTTTTCTCGTTCGTCGGGGTCACGGGGGCGAAGCGGTTCACGGACGAGACGATCCCCGCGGGGTGCGCGGGCGTGCAGTACACGGTGCAGGCCCAGCGCGGGGCGCACGCCGGGCCGGCGAGCGCGATCTTCACGGCCCACCTCGGGACGCCGGAGCGGCCGGCCGCGGCGCCGCGCCTCGCGGCGTGACGGCCATCCGCTACCATCCCCCGTGACCGCCGGCTCCTTCCACGCCCACGCCATGGCCATCGAGCGCGTCGAGCAGCGTCTGCGCAAGGTCACCGCCGCCCTCGACGCGGCCGGGGTGGACTACGCCGTCATCGGCGGGAACGCCGTCGCGACCTGGGTCACCAAGGCGGACCCCTCCGCGGCCCGCGCCACGGTCGACGTTGACCTCCTCGCCCGCCGGTCGGACCTCGACCGCATCACGGCCGTCTTCGCGTCGCTGGGATTCAGACGAGAAGACCTGAAGAGCATCACGCTGTTCGTGGATCCGGAGGAACCGTCCCGCCGGTCCGGCGTCCACCTGGTGTGGGCCGGAGAAAAGGTGCGCCCCTCGTACGACGAGCCGGCTCCGGATGTGAGCGAGGCGGTGCGCTCCGAGGACGGCTTCCGGGTGCTGGACCTCGCCCCGCTCGTCCGCATGAAGCTGACCAGCTTCCGCGACAAGGACCGCGTGCACATCGCCGACCTGCTCGGCGTCGGCCTGATCACGGACGACATCCGCGACGCCCTCCCCCCACTGCTTCGCGAACGGTTGGCCGACGTGGAGGCCTCCCGAGACCCGGACGATTTCTGACCCCCCCGCCGCCCCGGCGTCGCCGCGCAAGGGCCGGGCCTCAACCGGCAAGCGCCGCGCCGCACCGGTCGCAGAACCGGGCGTCCGCGTCGTTCTCCCGCCCGCAGCGGACGCACGACGGCTTCGCGACCTCGAGCGCGGCGGCGGCCGGGAGAGACGCGGGGGCGGGTGGGCCCGTGAGAAAGCGGCGGCGGGTCCGATCACGGCGAAACCCGCGGCGGTCCGCACCAAACAACGGCGCCGGGCGGGGCGTTGTGGGTCCGCTCGGCCGGGCGCGGCTGCCCGGCGTGCGCCGGTTGTGGTATCGTGGCCCCCCGCGGCGGGTCCGTGGGGACGCGGGCGCGGGGGCCGACGGGACGGGCGATGAACTTCTTGCAGGTCATCCAGGAGCCGGTGAATCTCGGGCTGACGGTGCTCGTCGTGCTGATGGCGGCGTACTGGCTGCTCGTGATCTTCGGGCTGGCGGGTCTGGAGCTGCTCGATCCGGGGGACGTCGATCTGCCGGGCGGCGGGGGCGGGAGGGGGGGCGGGGAGGTCGTGGTCGTGCTCGTCGGGGGCTCGGGGGGCGGGG
>CAYMFP010000501.1:0-1842 GCA_964389385.1 uncultured Phycisphaeraceae bacterium
TCGGCCGCCCAGCGGGTGGTCGGGTGGTCGTCGCCGACGGCGGCGCGGAGGGCGGCGTGGGCGGCGCGGAGTTCGGCGACACCCTCGGCCGGGCGGGCGTCGGCGAGGAGGGCGAGGCCGAGCTGGGCGCGGGTGCGGCCGACCTCCCAGGTATCGTCCGGGAGCAGGAGGCGGTAGACGTCGGCGGCCTCGGCGAGGTCCTCGACGGCCGCCGAGGCGTCGCCGGCGGCGAGGCGGACCTGCCCCCGGAGGGCGAGGGCCTCGGCGATCTGGGGGTGCTCGCCGCCGTAGATCCGGCGCCGGAGTTCGAGGGTCCGGTCGGCGCTGCGGGCGGCGCGTTCGAGCCAGGCGGGATCTCCCGGCTCGCCCTGTGAGGCGGCGGCGTTCCAGCGGTCGAGCCCGAGCCGGGCGATGCGCCCGTGCAGCGTGGCCGCGTCCGCCGTGCCGGCGCCCCCGCGACGTTCTGTGATGGCGAGGGCGCGCCCGAGCGTGCGCTCGGCTTCGTCCCACTCGTGCAGGAGGCCGAGGTACGCGGCGAGGGAGGAGAGCCCGCGCGCGACGCGCCAGTCGTCCTCCCCGGCGTGGCGTTCCAGGATCTGCAGAGCCCGCTCGGCGGCGGTCCGGGCCTCGTCGACGCGCCCGCGGTGGCGCAGCAGGACGCCGTAGGAGTTCCAGGCGGAGGCGAGGTCGTCGGCCGTGCTCGGCAGGCCGCGGGCGAGCACGGGCATCGCCCGCTCGTAAAGCTTCTCCGCCTCGTCGTACCGCCCGAGGCGGTTGAGCGTGGAGGCGAGCAGGTGCATGGTGACGCCCGCCGCGGGGTCCTCGGGGCCGGGGCGGGCGAGGCGGATGTCGAGGGCCTCGCGGAAGGCGTCGGCGGCGTCCTGGTACCCGTCCGTGTCCCAGCGGGCGCGGCCGACGTCTTCCAGGGCCTCGGCGACCGCGAGGTGCCGCGGGCCAAGCTGTCGGCGGCGCGTGCGGAGGACCTCCTCCAGGACGTCGAGGGCGCGGCGGTGCTCGTCCCGGCTGAGGTAGGCGCGGCCGATGCGCGCCTGGGCGTCGGCGCGGGCGAGGGGGTGGCCGGCGAGGCTCTGGTCGACGACGCGGGAGGCCTCGTCGAGGAATTCGACGATCGTCGCGACGCGCGGGCCGCCGTCGGCCCGCTCGGGATCGGTCGCCTCGAGCGTTCCGAAGACGGTGCCGAAGGCGGTCTCTGCGGCGGAGCGGGCCTGCTTCTCTCGGGCGTACAGGACGGCCATGGCCGAGGCGAAGCCCGCGACGGTGATCCAGAAGATCGAGGCGGCGGCGACGAGCACCGCGTGCCGCCGGACGAAGACGCGGGCGCGGTACCACCCGCTCGCCCGTTTGGCCTCGACGGGCTCGCCCGCGAGGTAGCGGCGCAGGTCGTCGGCCAGGGCCTGGGCGGAGCCGTACCGGCGGTCGGGCTCGGGGGCGAGGGCCTGGAGGGCGATGGCGTCGAGTTCGGCGTCGACCGCGGGGTTCGCTCGGGAGGGCGGGGTCTCGATCCCCCGGGCGGCCCGGGCGATCACGTCCGGGAGGGACGCGGCGGGGTCGATCGGGTGCCGCCCGGCGAGGACGCGCCAGAGGATCATGCCGAGGGCGTAGACGTCGGCCCGGGTGTCGGCGGCCGCGGCGCCGCCGCGGATCTGCTCGGGCGCGGCATACGCGATGGAACCGACGAACCCGCCCTCCTGCGTGAGCGTCGCCCCCCTCCACTCCTCCCCCACCCCTCCTCCTCCCCCCACTTCTCCTCCCGCCGGCGTCCGCGTCGCGGCGCCGATATAGACAACGCGCGGGCGGCCGTCCGCGGCGACGCGGATGGTG
>CAYMFP010000502.1:0-1827 GCA_964389385.1 uncultured Phycisphaeraceae bacterium
CCCCACCTCATCCATCGCCCCTCAAAGAACAGCGGCCGGACCTCCCGGCCCGGCCGCCTCACTCGCACGCACACCCGCACACCAAGGACCGATCACCTCGGAGCCCCTCCACCCCATCCTCTCTCCGTGTCCTCTGTGCCTCGGTGATCTCCGTGTTTCAATCCGAGCCGGCCCGCGAGCGCCGCGTCACCGCACCCGGACGTGCCGCTGCCCGCGCACCGTCTGCCCGTAGAGGTCCGTCGACTCCACCTCCAGCACGTGCACGCCCGCCGGAAGCCCCTCCGGCATCCGCCCGGCGAACACGTGCCCGCTCTTCCGCGGCTTCGGCAGCGGGCGGTACCCGGGGTTCGCCTCCTCGCGCGACTTCTGGTCGAGGTAGTACGGGTCCTCCCGCTCCGAGCGGGCGAGCGTCCTCCACTCCGTCGCCCCGGCCACCTCGCCGAACGGCAGCACCCGGAACCGCGTCCGGCTCCGCTCGCTCCCGTTGAACACGTTCACGACCAGGTCCTCTCCTCCGGCCCCCGACGTGTCCATCCCCTCCGGCAGCCAGATCGTCATCTGGTGCTCCGCCGGCGCGCGGGCCGCGCGGAACTCGCTCCGGTACCGGTTCCCCTCCACGTGCAGCAGCGTGTACCCGTTCGGCGCCCCGCACGCCATCGTCGCCACCGGGATCCCCTGCTCGTCCTTGACGCCGCGCCACCACGAGCCGGAGACCGTCACCGAGTTCAGGTGGTGGTGCTCCGCCCCGTTCTGCCCCCCGCCCGCGGAGACGTACCCGTCCGCCGACCCGAAGAACAGGTGCTCCTGGATGTGCGTGTGCCCGGAGAGGCTCAGCGTGTGCGGGCGCCCGGAGAGCAGCCCCAGCAGCTCCCCCTGCCGCGCGATCGCCTGCTCCCCGTGCGCGAACGGGATGTGCATCGAGAGCACCACCAGCTCGTCCTCCGGGACGTGCTCCAGGTACGCCGCGACGAACGCGAGCTGGTCCTCGCGCAGCCCCCCGGTGTAGTTGCTGTTGACCGGCCTGCCGTTCTTCCGCAGCCCCTTGTACCCGTGCCAGACGACGTCGTCGAGCACGATGAAGTGCGCCCCGCCGTACGCGAACGCGTACGTCGCCGGGCCGTACGTCGCCTCGTAGGTCTCGTCCGAGTACCGGTCCGGGTCCGAGGCCGTGGCGTCCGAGTGCCCGGCCATGAAGTTCATGTCGTGGTTGCCGATCACGTTGTAGAACGGCAGCCCGAGCAGCGCCTGCGCCTCGTTCAGCGGCTCGAACAGCGACAGGTCGTCGCCCACGAGATCGCCCAGCGAGATCACGAACGCCGCCCCGTGCGCCCCCTGCTCCTTCAGCGGGACCAGCACGTCCCGCGCGACGTAGTCCACCTCCTCGAGCGTGTACGGCTGCGTGTCCCCGAAGACGAGCACCGTGAACGACTCCGGCTCCTCCTGCGGGATCAGCCCGAAGTCGACCGACTCGGGCAGCGGGCCCGTCGGCTCCGAGCCGGGGTAGCGGAAGCCCTCGTCCGGCGAGCCGTCCGGCTTGTGGACGTAGAAGAACCGGGGCAGGTTCCGCTCGTCCAGCGCCGTTCGGAAGCCGCGCGGCTTGATCACGAACAGGATCGTATCGTCCGCCGCCGGCAGCTCGTACGCCCCGTCGGCGTCGGTCTGGGCGATCTCCCGCCCGTTGGAGACGAGCACGCCCGGCAGCCCCGGCTCGCCCGCATCGCGGCGCCCGTCCGCGTCGCGGTCCTCGTAGACGACGCCGCGGGCGATCTCCGGCGATCGGTCGGGGGCGGGGACGGTGGTGGGGGTGGGGAGGCCCGCGAGGGCGAC
>CAYMFP010000503.1:0-1818 GCA_964389385.1 uncultured Phycisphaeraceae bacterium
CGAGATTCACCCCAGACCCCGTCCCGCCCGCCTCCTCCGGCGCGATCACGGGCACGGGCCCGTCGGCCTGCAGCGCCTCGGCGAGCGCCTCCTGCTGCGCCGGCGTCAGCACCTCGTGCGGGTTCTCGAGTTCGCCCGTCGCCGCGACGATCCACCCCTCCGGCACGGTCAGCGCCACCTCGTACTCCCCGAAGTCCGTGTAGAACTCGCCGAAGCCGAGGTAGGGCAGCGTGTTCCACCCGCGGACGTCGTCGAACCGGACGACCTGCGGGAACCACTGCGCGATCTGCCAGACCTCCTCGCCCGCCGCGGTCTCGAGGATCCCCATCCGCTGCCCCCCGGGCGTCGGCACGCGGAAGCGGAAGGCGATCTCGATCGTCGCCACGCCGCCGGGGGGCAGGGGGGCGTTCAGGTCGAGCCGCATCCGCGTGTCGTCGATGCGGGGGGCCAGCTCCTGCCCGTCCTGGAACACCGGGCCGATCTCGAACCCGAGGCCGTCGCCGATCGGCGCGTCGAACCGGTCGGTCGGCGGGAGGACGCGGTCGGCCCGGCTGCCGGTGCGGAAGGCGTTCTGCGGGAGGTCGAACCAGAGGAAGTCCAGCTCGTGCGGGGCGCTGTTCGTGTAACGGAGGACGAGGTCTCCCTCGACCGCGCGCTCGTCCGGCAGGATGCGCGCCTCGATGCGGTAGTCGGCGGTGTTCTGCCAGTACGCCGGGCCGGGCCGCCCGTCCGGGCCGCGCGCGGGCGAAGGGGGGGGCAGGCCCAGGTCGGCGAAGAGGTCGGAGCGGAACCCGTGCTCGGCGGGCGGGGCGGAGACGGCGCCCGCGGCCGTCGCGGCGGGCGGCGCCGGACGCTCCCGGCGCACCTGGCTCCACTCCGCGTTCGAGCCGCAGGCGGCGAGGAGGAACAGGGGCAGGACGAACGCGGAACGGGCGTGGCGCGGCATCGGGGCTCCTGGTGGGGCGGATGGTAACGCGAGAACGAGGGGGGCCGCGCCCGCCGGAGGCCGCGACGGGGCGCGGCCGCGTGGGCCTACCATCGCCGCCTTGCGTCCCCGACCGCTCCTCATCGCCCTCGCCTTCGTCGCCTTCATCAGCCTCGGCCTGCCCGACGGGGTCCTCGGCGTCGCCTGGCCGTCGATCCGCGACGCGTTCGCCCTGCCGCTGAGCCGCCTCGGCGTGCTGCTCGCGTGCGGGACGTGCGGGTACCTGCTGGTGAGCACGACGAGCGGGCCGCTCGCCCGGCGTTTCGGGGTCGGCGTGCTGCTCACCGGGAGCACCGCGGCGGTCGTCGCGGGGCTGGCGCTGTACGCGGCGAGCCCCTCGTGGTGGTGGCTGCTCCCGGCCGCGGCGCTCGGGGGGCTGGGGGCGGGGGGCATCGACGCGGGGCTGAACGCCTACGCGGCCGAGCACTTCTCGGCGCGCGTCATGTCCTGGCTGCACGCCTGCTACGGCATCGGGGCGACGACGGGGCCGCTGATCGTGACCGGGGTGCTCGCGGCCGGGTGGAGCTGGCGCTGGTCGTACGGGCTGCTCGGGGGGCTCATGCTGGTGCTCGCGGCGTTGTTCCTCGCGACGCAGCGCCTCTGGAGCAACGGGCACGCCGGGCACGCCGAGCCGGCGGAGCGGGCCCCGATGCTCGCGACGCTCCGCCGCCCGATCGTCTGGCTGCACGTGCTGCTGTTCTGGGTGTACTGCGGGATCGAGGTCTCCGCCGGGCAGTGGCTCTACACGATCCTGACCGAGTCGCGCGGCGTGCGGGCGGAGGTCGCCGGGCTGGTGGTGGCGGGGTACTGGGGCTCGCTGACGCTCGGGCGGA
>CAYMFP010000504.1:0-1813 GCA_964389385.1 uncultured Phycisphaeraceae bacterium
GGGGGGGGGGGGGGCCCCGGGCGGGGGGGGGGGGGGGGGGGGGGGGGGTGGGGCCGGGGGGGGTGGGGGGGGGGGGGGGGGGGGGGCGCATCCGGCGGCGGGGGCGGCGAGAAAGCGTGGGCCGATGCCGCGTTCCAAGGCCAGCCGCGGGTTCGGGAAGGGGATCGTGGTCGGCGTGCTGGCGGCGGCGGTGGTGGGCGGGATCGTGTGGTTGGCAGCGTCGCGCGGCGGGGGGATCGGGGGGCTGCTGAAGGGGGCCGGGGGCGAGGGGAATGCGCCTCCGCCGCCGAGCGAGGCGGTGGAGACGGCTCCGGGGCCGGACAACACCGTGACGCGGATGCCGGAGCGTCCGGGGGCGCCGGAAGCGCCCCCGTCGCCGATCCGGGTGGAGCCGCCGGAGGAGCAGGAGGTGCCCCCATGAGTCGGGCGGCGAAGGCGTGGATCGTGGCGTCGGCGGGGCTCGTGCTCGGCGGGTGCGCGGGCGGGAGGCCGCAGGAGACGGGGATCCGGATCGGGGACGAGACGCTGAAGCAGTTCGAGGCCGGGGTGACGACGGAGGCCTGGCTGCTGGCGATCCTGGGCCCGCCGACGTCGGCGGCCGTGGTGGAGGGCGTGGAGAACACGCGGGTCTACCGGTACACGACCGGGGAGGCCGGGGGCGGGCTGGCGAGCGTGTTCTCGGGGAAGGGGGGTCGGAACACGTCGGTGGTGTACTTCATCCTGACGGACGGGATCGTGACGCGGTTCTGGGCGGACCGGGAAGTGCGTTCGGGGATGCTGGGGGGGAGCCGGGAGGGGCCGCTGGGCGAGAAGGGGTGATCGCCCGGATGGCACCGAAATACGGGGGGAGAGGGGGGTGGATGGGGCGTCGGGGCGGAGAATCGCGCCGCGGGCGCGGGCTTCGCTGGCGGCGGGGCGCACCGTGCGCACATTCTTGGACGGAGCGGTTCGAACTCGCCCCGCACGGGGAGAGAGGATGCGTCATGCATGGTCTGACCGCTTCGCTGCCAGCGCTGCTGGTATCGCCTGTCGTCGCCGCGACGTTCACGTACGGGAGCCGTTCGGACTTCGCCGCCGGGCTGTCGACGCACGGGTACACCGCGATCGTGGAGAACTACGACGCGGCCGCCCCGGGGACGCAGATCCCGTCGGGGAGCACGTTCAACGGGCTGCAGTACGAGTTCTCGTCTTCGATCCAGAGCTACGGGGCGGTGCTGGCGATCTCGAACGGGCCGGTCGCGACGAGCCCGCCGAACACGCTGGGGGTGTTCCTGTCGAACCCGGGGCTGCAGTACCACTCCGGGATCGTGGCGGGGCAGCAGGTGACGATCACGTTCGGCGGGCTGGTGGATGCGGTGGGGATCTGGTTCAACACGGTGGACCCGACGGCCGGGGGGATCCGGATCACGACGGACACGGGCGTGAGCGTGCTGAGCGGGCTGGACCCGCACCCGGTCGGGGGCTTCTACGGGCAGTTCGCCGGGCTCGTGGAGACGGGCGGGTTCACGTCGATCACGATCGAGGCGGCGCGGTCGGGGTACACGTTCGTGCTGGACGATCTGACGTACGCGATGGCGGCGGTGCCGACGCCGGCGGCGGTGTGGGCGGCGGCCCCGGTGCTGGCGGGGGCGTAGGGGCGGCGCCGGCGGTAGGGGGTTGGGGGATCTGGAACGCACCGGGGGCCCGCGCGGGAGCGCGGGCCCTTGTGCTTTGCGGGGGCGGTCGCGACGCGTGCGCGGATTTTCCGGGGCGTCGCGGCGGTCTGCCGACGCACTTGCAGGCCTTAGGCGGAGTACAGGGGTAGGGGGGGTGG
>CAYMFP010000505.1:0-1779 GCA_964389385.1 uncultured Phycisphaeraceae bacterium
CTCGGCCGCCTCGATGTTGCTGAACGCGCATATTCACGTCGAGAACAACATCGAAGCCGGCGGGGCACCGGGCGGGCGGACGAGGGCCTGATCGATGTTGTTTTTGACGGACATGCCAGTCGAAAACAACATCGAGCTGAGGGGGTGGGGAAGGGCGCGGGAGGGGCTACCGGGTCGGCTGACACTCCGGCCCGCTATCATCGAACGCAGGTTCGATCTGCGGTGACCTCCCCGCCGCCCCGGGAGGTCCGCCGTGTTCGCCCACCTTGCAGTCCGCACCTGCTACTCCCTGCGGGACGGCCTGCTGCGGCCGGATGAGCTGGCCGGGGCGGTGGCGGCCCGCGGGATGCGGGCGGTGGGCATCGCCGACCGGGCCGGCCTGTTCGGCGCGGTGCGGATCGCCAAGGCGTGCGAGCAGGTGGGGGTCAAGCCGATCTTCGGCGCCGAGCTAGCCCTGAGCCCCGACCCGACCCGCCCCGGCTGGGAGATCACGCGCGGCGGGCGCAACCGGATCGCCAGCACCCTGGTCGATCCCACCCGCGCCGGAAGCGGCCCCACCCGCGCCGGCCGCGGCGGCCCCACCCGCGCCGGAAGCGTCCCCACCCGCGCCGGCCGTGGCCCCGCCCACGCCGGAAGCGGCCTCACCCGCGCCGGAAGCGTCCCCACCTCCCTCAACCCCGCCTCCGGCGCCGCCTGGCTGGAGGACGACGCCGCATCGATCGTGGTGATCGCCCGCAACCGCCGCGGCTATGCGGCGCTGTGCCGCCTGATCACCGACCACCACCTCGAGTCCGTGCGCAGCGACCCGCACGCCACCCCGGAGCAGCTGGAGCGCTGGCTGGGCGGGGCCGAGGAGGACGTGTTCGTTCTGCTGGCCGACAGCTCGCCGGTGGGGCGGCTGCTCGACGCCGGCCGAAGGGCCGCGGCGCGCGCCGAAGCACGGGCGTGGATGGACCTGGTCGGCCGCCGCGGGGTGCTGATCGGCGTCACCCACCATCTGGCCCCGGGCGACGACGAGCGCGCGCGGGTGCGCTTCGACCTGGCCGACGAGCTGGGGCTGCGGGCGGTCGCCAACCAGGCTCCGCGCTACCTCGACCCGGCGGACGCGCGCATCGCCGACGTCATGGACGCAGTGCGCCAGCAGGTGCCGCTGGATCCGCGCCACTCGACCCGCCGCAACGCCGAGGGCTACCTGAAGGACCCCAACGAGATGGGGCTGGTGTTCGCCGAGCGACCGGATGCGATCAACAACGCCGCCTGGGTGGCCGAGGTCTGCGAGGTCGATCTCGAGCTGGGCTCGCTGCGGGTGCCCGACTTCGTGGAGCTGCCCGAGGGCCGCTCGGCGATGGCCGAGCTGCGGGCCCGCTGCGAGGCCGGCGTCGCCGAGCGCTACCCCGGCGGTGGGGGAGCGCGGCACGCCGAGCTGCTGGAGGCGGAGCTGGCGATGGTCGAGCAGCTCGGGCTGGCGCCCTACTTCCTCACGGTCGCCGAGATCATGGGGCGCATCCGCGAGAAGGGCATCCTCGCCGCCTGCCGAGGCTCGGCCGCGGGCAGCCTGATCATCTACGCCCTGCGGATCTCCGACGTGGACCCGATCGCGCACGACCTCGCGTTCGAGCGCTTCATGAACCCCTACCGGGACGAGCTCCCGGACATCGACATCGACGTCGAGTCCGCCCGGCGCGAGGACATCTACCGCGATCTGATCGACCGCTACGGCGACCACCGCGTCGCCTGCGTCGCCATGATCGAGACCTTCAAGGCGCGCATGGCGCTGCG
>CAYMFP010000506.1:0-1770 GCA_964389385.1 uncultured Phycisphaeraceae bacterium
GCAGGCACTCGACCGCCCGCCCCACCTGCGGCGCCCCGATCGGCGCCGGCCCGGCCTCCCCGACGCCCAGGTGCTCCCGCACCGCCTCCGCGACGGCCTCGGCCTGCCGCAGCACGTCCTCCCGACGCTCGCGCCACGCGTCCGACATCCCCTCGAGCACCTGCCGGAACGACGTCATCCCCCCCCGCGGCTCCCGCGGGAAGTACGTCCCGCACCAGAAGGGGCGCAGCCGCTCCGGCTCCAGGAAGACCGACATCGGCCACCCCCCGCGACCCGTCATCATCTGCGTCGCGGCCATGTAGACCTCGTCGACATCCGGGCGCTCCTCGCGATCCACCTTCACGCAGACGAACCGTTCGTTCATGAGCCGGGCCGTCGGCTCGTGCTCGAAGCTCTCCCGCTCCATCACGTGGCACCAGTAGCACGTCGAGTACCCGATGGAGAGGAAGACCGGCACGTCCCTCCGCCGCGCCTCGGCGAACGCCTCCTCCCCCCACGGGAACCAGTCCACCGGGTTGTTCTGGTGCTGCAGCAGGTAGGGGCTGGACGCGCGGGCGAGGCGGTTCGGCATGCCGGAGCGTAGAGAGTCTCCGGGTACCATTCCCCCGCCCAACTCCGCACGCCGCCATGCCGGGAGCCTCGCAGATGCGAGTCATCACCATCGCCGCCGTCTTCTCCGCCGTCGCGTCCGGCTGCTCAGATGCTCCTTCGCTCGACCCGGCATCGCCGGCTCCTGACGCTCGGGACGCCGGCTTCTTCCACCCCGACGCGCTGTCGCGGACGCTGCCGGGCCCAGTCCTCGGGGAGCCCGGTACGATCGCCCTCCCTCGCGGGGGTTCTTTGGCCGTAGACAAACAGCAGCAGCCCGAGGACGGCCCCGACGCGACGGCTTCGTGGAGCGAGCGGTTTGTCCTCACGCTCCGGGATGACGGGGAACAGGCTGGGTTCACCTTCGATGCGTCCTACGGGATCTTCGAGGCCATCGCCCTCGATATCACCGGCGACGGCTTGGAGGAGGTCGCGCTCGTACGTGCGTCCGGGCGCGGAACCGCGGCGACGTCGTACGTCTTGGAGATCCTCCAACTTCAGGACGGCGTTCCCGTCTCGGTTTTTCAGGCTATGGTCGGCGGCGTGCTCTTCGGCCCTCCCTCGAACGACGAGGAACCGCCTTATCTGGGATGGCGGCGCCTGGTCAGGCCGGTTCCTCGCCCCGCCGGCGGATTCAATCTTTGCCTGGAGCTGGTCGCCGAGCCTCACGTCGCCCAGCGGTTCTCGCGGCTCGACGATCTGCTCGTCCTCGCGGCCGGCGATGTCCTCCTCACCTATCAAGATCCCCGCGGATTCGAGATCCGTGAGATCCAGCCCGCGGCAAAGAGATGATCCCCGAAGTCCGTGCAGCCGGGGTCACCGCCCCGCATCTTCCGCACGTCGGAACTGCAGCGGAAGCAGTTTCTCGACGGTCGTGATCCGCACGCCCCCGCCCGCGGGCACGATCACCCGTGCCCCTAACCCCGAGTCCGTGCTCAGCTCCCGGCACATCCGCACGGCGATACCCCGTCGCCGTCCGGTCCGCCTCCAGCGAGGCTACGGCCGCGATCACCTCGATCCCCGGCTCCCCCTTCGCTCTCCTCCCGCCATCCGCGCGGCAACCCCCCTACCGCCCCAGCACCGTCACCACGATCGACGTGCACACCGCACCCGGCGCCCCCCCCCCGGCCCCCCCCCCCCCCCCCCCCCGCCCCCCCCCCACCCCCCCCCCCCCCCCGCCGC
>CAYMFP010000507.1:0-1769 GCA_964389385.1 uncultured Phycisphaeraceae bacterium
CCGGGCGCATAGGCTTGGGTCCCATGGCCGACACTTCCCCCGTGATCACGCGGTTCGCCCCGTCCCCGACCGGTCACCTGCACATCGGGGGGGCGCGGACGGCGTTGTTCTGCTGGGCGCTGGCGCAGCGGGCGCGGCGGGACGGGCGGGACGGGCGGTTCCTGCTGCGGATCGAGGACACGGACGCGAAGCGGAGCAGCGAGGCCGCGGCGCGGGGGATCCTCGAGGACCTGGCGTGGCTGGGGATCGGGTGGGACGAGGGGCCGGTGCTGGAGCGGGCGGACGCTCGGGGTTCTGAGGGGTCGGGGCCCGGCGTCGTCTTCGGGGGGGATCCGCGCGGGGTGGGGCCGTTCTTCCAGGCGCAGCGGCTGGAGATCTACAACCGGTACGTCGACCGGCTGATCGCGGAGGGGAAGGCGTACCCGGCGTTCGAGTCTCCGGAGGAGCTGGAGGCCTCGCGGCGGGCGTCGGCGGCGGAGCAGAAGACGTACCGCTACGACCGGCAGGAGTGGAACTTCGCGCTGGACGAGGCGCGGGCGCGGATGGAGAACGAGGAGCACGTCGTCCGGCTGAGGACGCCGGACGAGCCGCTGGTGGTGCGGGACGAGGTGCTCGGGGAGATCGCGTTCACGAGCGAGCACTGGGACGACTTCGTGATCCGCAAGCGGGACGGGTTCCCGACGTACCACTTCGCGGTGGTGGTGGACGACGAGCTGATGGGCGTGACGCACGTGGTGCGGGGGCAGGAGCACCTGAACAACACGCCGAAGCACGTGCTGCTGCAGCGGGCGCTGGGGTTCCGCACGCCCGCGTACGCGCACATCCCGCTGGTGTTCAACATCGACGGGACGAAGATGAGCAAGCGCGACAAGGACAAGGCCGCGCGCGCCGCCGCGCGGGAGCGGTACACGAGCGACGCGGACCTGCCGGCGAGCCCGGCGGAGGGGGTGGGGCTGGAGGAGTTCCGGGCGTGGATGGGGGACAAGACGCGGCAGCTCGGGCGCGACGCGCTGGCCTCGTTCGCGCGGAAGCTGGAGATCGCGCTGCCCGAGATCGACGTGGAGGACTTCCGGGCGGCGGGGTACCTGCCGGGTGTGCTCTGCAACTACATCTCGCTGCTCGGGTGGAACCCGGGGCTGAAGAACGAGGACGGGACGGACCTGGAGCGGTGGGACAATGCGTTCCTGGCGGAGCACTTCACGCTGGACCGGGTCGGGAAGACGAACGCGAGGTTCGACCGGGAGAAGCTGCTGAGCTTCAACATGCAGACGCTGACGGGGATGGAGCCGGAGGCGTTCGTGCGGGAGCTGCGTCGCTGGGCGGCGGAGTTCGATCCGCGGCTGACGGCCGGGCTGCCGGAGGAGCGGTTCGAGCTGCTCGCGCGGGCCGTGCAGCCGCAGAGCAAGACGCTGCGCGAGGCGGCGGAGCGCTGCCGGTTCGCGGTGATCGGCGCCGGGGAGGTGCTGTACGACGAGCAGGCGGTGAAGAAGTGGCTGCTCAAGGGCGAGCCGAGCGGGGTGGCGGTGCTCGGGGAGTTCCGCGGGGTGCTGGAGGGGATGGGGGAGTCGGAGTGGACGCCGGAGCGGCTGCACGCGGCGGTGCAGGGGTTCTGCGAGGCGAAGGGGCTGGGGCTGGGGAAGGTGGCGCAGCCGCTGCGGGTGGCGCTGACGGGGACGGCGGTCTCGCCGAGCATCGACGCGACGCTGGCGGCGGTGGGGCGCGCGGAGGCACTGGAGCGGATCGGGCGGTGCGTGTCGGCGCACTCGTGA
>CAYMFP010000508.1:0-1769 GCA_964389385.1 uncultured Phycisphaeraceae bacterium
AGGAGCTTGCGAAGATTCTGCGGATCGGGGGGAAGTCCGGGGGCGAGAACCAGGGAGGTGGTGAACGAGGTGGGAAGGTGCGGGCGTTTGGAGGAGGGGGGAGAGAAGAGAGCGCGGCGCTGGCGACCGCATGAGTTACGCGCGGCGGGTCGGCCAGATGGAGAGGCGCCAGCCGATGTTGAGGCGGCCCAGCATCTGGGCGGTACTGGCCGAGAGGAAGTAGCCAGGGTTCCAACTCTCCACGTCGAGGCGCGTGGTGATGCAGATCTCGGCGTGCCCGAGTGTTTCGGTGATGTGCGGCTCGCGGGCGATCAGATGGGCGAGCAGGGCGTCGAGCGCGGCGCGGTGCTTTCCGGAGTTCAGCCAGGCCGTGTCGCCGGCGCCCTCGTACCAGGTGTGGCTCCAGGCGTCGACCTTGTAGCGGTCCACGCCTGCTCGGCCTCCGTCGTGCATGGGGAGCGCGAGCACGTTCGAGACGTCTTCGAGCGGGCGAGCGAAGTGGCGGACCGTGAGGGTGTGGCGGACGAACCAGGAGAAGTCTTCGGCGGGGTCGGGCACGTGCGGTTCTTTCGTCGGGTGCGGCGGCCGTCGGTGAAGTCAGGCCGGGATTCCCACCGACGGGAGACCGGCGCCTCTTGGGGCGGAGGCTCTGCAACTTGACGAGCCCGTTCCGCACTCCGCGGTTGCATTGCTGCGAAGTCCGCTCATCGAACGGGGCCGCGTGGGAAGCGGGTGGCTCCCGGGTGCGGTGGCCGGACGAGCTCGCCACTGCTGCGCCGTTCGCTGCGCTCACCGGCGGAGCAGTGGCACCCGGCGTGGGTGCTGGGATGCGGGCTTATGTGCTGATCACCACTCCGGGCCGCCGGAGTAGCGGCCGTAGATGTCGGCCATGGCCTGGGTCATCTCGCCCATGGTGGCGCCGGCCTCGGCGGCGGCGACGAGGGCGGGCATGACGTTGTGCTTGTTCAGGCCCATGCGCTCGGTCTCGGGGTCGCCGTCGCGGCAGGCGGCGCGGACGCGGTCGAGGGCGGCGGCGACGGCCGCGGCGTCGCGGTTCTGCTTGAAGGCCTTGAGGCGGGCGAGCTGCTGCTCCTCGACCTCGGGGCCGATGGCGAGGATGTCGATGGGGCGTTTCTCGTCCTTCTCGACGTACTCGTTGACGCCGACGATGATGCGGTCGCCGGCCTCGCACTCCTCGCTGAAGCGGTAGCTGGCCTCGGCGATGTGGCGGCGGAAGTAGCCGCGGTGGATGCCTTCGATGACGCCGCCGCGGAAGAGGGAGGAGGCACTAGGGACTGGGGACTGGGGACCAGGGGAGGAGGAGGAGGAGGAGGACTTGGAGGGGGTCCAGGGTCCGCCGCCCATGGCGTCGATCTCGGCGATGAGTTCGAGGGCCTCGGCCTCGATGCGGTCGGTGAGGTCCTCCATGAACCAGGAGCCGCCGAGGGGGTCGGTGACGCGGGTGACGCCGGTCTCGTGGGCGAGGATCTGCTGGGTGCGGAGGGCGACGGTGACGGCCTGCTCGGTCGGGAGGCCGAGGGTCTCGTCCATGGAGTCGGTGTGCAGGGACTGGCAGCCGCCGAGGACGGCGGCCATGGCCTGGTAGGCGACGCGGACGATGTTGTTCAGGGGCTGCTGCTCGGTGAGCGAGCATCCGGCGGTCTGGACGTGGGTCTTCATGTACCAGGACCGCTCGTTCCTGGCGCCGTAGCGCTCGCGCATCATGCGGGCCCAGATGCGGCGGGCGGCGCGGAGCTTGGCGATCTCCT
>CAYMFP010000509.1:0-1765 GCA_964389385.1 uncultured Phycisphaeraceae bacterium
CTTTGCCCCCACCCCACCCCACCACCCCGTCCTCCTCCTCCCCCACTCCTTCCGCAAAGCACCGGGACGCCGGCTGCGGCGTCCCGGGCGTCGGGCTCAGTCGCCGCAGGCGGGCGCCTCGCAGCACGCGCAGGCGTCGCAGCACTCGGCCGCGCACCCGCCCGCGCCGCAACAGCCCGAGTCGCAGCGGCACTCGACGCAGGCGCACTCCGCGCCGCAGCAGCAGGCGGCCGCGGCGGCAGGGGCGAACCCGGCGAACGGAGCGGTCAGGGCGAACAGGATCGAAGCGATCAGGGACATGGTGAACTCCTTGAGGGTCTTTCGGGACGTGGCGGCCGCGCACCGGGAACACCCCGGCGGGCCGGTTCGGGGATGAAGGAACGGGGAGAAGACCCTCAGGAGCGGGGAGGGGGTGGCGTCGGGGCGAGGGCGAGGCTCGCCGGGCGCGGCTCCGGCGCGGCGATCAGCCGGACGGCGGGGCCGTCGGCGAAGACGCTCTCATCACCGCCGGGAGCCGCCAGGAGCGGTCGCGCCGCCGGGCAGAAGAAGCAGGTTCCGCACGGGTCCTCGCACGGCGGGCCGTCGTCGGCCGGGTGCGGAGCCTGCGGCTCGGCGGCGTTCGTGCAGCAGGCGTGCGGCGCGTCCGCCCCGGTCTCGGAGGTCCGGGCGGGTGTTGGGACGCCGGGCTCGGCCTCCGTGCAGCAGGCGTGCGCGGGCGAGCCTCCCCACGCCATCGCCGGAACGGCGACGGCCGGCGCCAGGGCGAGTGCCCAGACGAGGAGGAGCGTGAGCGTGGGCCGGAGGGCGCGCGGCACGAATAGATGATACGCGAGTCAGCTTCTTTATTCCCGCGGATTCCCCGGTGGCGGATTCGCGGCGCCGCGTGGTCCGAGAACACGAGGGGTCAGACGCGGGGGGCGTCCAGACGCGGGTCGGGGACGTCGTTGCGGCCGACGACGGCGACCATCCCCGCGAAGAGGCAGATCACGGCGAGCACCTTGGCGACCTCCTCCCACAGGATGCCCGCGTGCGGGAAGGTGGGGAGGACGATCGCGCCCGTGTCGAGCAGCTGCATCAGGACGAACAGCGCCGCCCCGGCGGCCCACCACCGCACCGTCGGCGGGAAGCGGGCGACGTGCCTCCGGTAGATGAGCCCTGCGACGCCGCCGATGAGCGGGTAGACCAGGACGAGGTACCCGTCGAGTTCGCTCAGCGGCGCGCCGTCCCGCCGCTCGATGCCGAGCAGGTACTGGAGCAGGATCTCCGTGTGCTCGTGGAGCTTGAAGATCTCGTCGGCCGCGGCGAGCCCGAAGACGATCGCCATGATCCCCCAGAACACGCCGTTGGGCGGGCCGATGCGCCGGCGCCCGAACCGGTAGGCGCTCCAGGAGGCCATGCCGAGGAGGACGCCGGAGAGGATGGTCGCCGGCTTGCCCTCGTGGAACCAGATGTCGGCGTCGCCGAGCCAGAGCCCGTGGAGGATGAGGAGCCCGACAACCGCGGCGAGCGCAGCCGCGACCGTCGCGGCGCGGGCGAAGGGGCGGCGGGGGCGCCACTCGGCGGAGAGGATCCGGGCGAGGTCGCCCGGGAGCGTCCGCCACCAGGCGGCGGCGCGCCCGCGGGCGGCGGCGGGCGGCGCGGGGGCGCTGGCGGCGTGCTCGGCTTGGGACATGGGCCGAACCATATTCATGGTGCGCGGGCCCGCGGCTCGCCGGCCCGGAAGTTCGGGGCCGCGAGCGGGCGGATGGAACCGTGGGAACGCCCG
>CAYMFP010000510.1:0-1731 GCA_964389385.1 uncultured Phycisphaeraceae bacterium
CCCACCCCGATCCCGGCGTCCGCCCCCGGCTCGGTCCCATCGCCGGCGCCGTCTCCCCCCGCCGCCTCCTCGGGCGGAGGTTCCTCGTCCACGGCCGCGAGCAACGACCAGGCCTCCCGGCGCATCTCCTCGCGGGACGCGAGCTTCGCCTCCACGAACGCGCGGCGCTCGCCGGGCTCCCGCTCGAGCGCCTCCGCGACGACCTCCTTCAGTTCCTCCCAGTCCGCGTTCGTCACCGCGATTCCTCGGCTCCGTCGTCGCCGCCCTGGATCCGCCGGGCCAGCCACGCCCGCGCGAACGACCAGTCCCGCTTCACCGACCGCGGCGACCTCCCGAGGGCCGAAGCCGTCTCCTCCACGCTCAGCCCCGCGAAGTACCGCAGCTTCACGACCTCCGCCAGCCGGGCGTCCGTCCGTTCGAGGGCCTCCAGGGCCTCGTCGAGCGCCAGCATGCCCACGGCCGCCGCTTCCGTGTCCGCCCCGATCTCGTCCGCGACGCTCTCGTCAAGGCTCACCCGCACCCGGTCGCCTCCCCGCTTCAAGGTCAGCCGCTTGCGGGCCCGCTCGATCAGGATCCGCCGCATCGCCTCGGCCGCGGCCCCGAAGAAATGTCCGGGGCTGTTCCACGTCACGTCGCCGCTCTGGCTGAGGCGCAGGTACGCCTCGTGCACCAGCGCGGTCGTCTGGAGCGAACGCCCCGGACGTTCGTGCGTCATCTGCCGGTGGGCGAGGCCACGGAGCTGTTCGTACACGGCGTCGAAGAGCCGGTCCGTCCCTCCGGATGAACACACGGCGTCCGGATCGGGCCCGTCCGGCGGGATGCCCGACCCGGACGCCCCGGCTCCCTGCTGATCGCCCGACGGCCGCATCATGGCGCCAGTGTCGCAGACCGCCCCGGAACCGGCAAGGGCTTCCCCCGGCGCGGCCGGGGACATCCCTGCCAGCCAAACCCGTACCGCGCGCCCGCCGCGTTCCCGGACGTTCACCCCGGGTTTCAAGGCCGGCTATGGCCCCTCCCCGCAATGTTCCTCGCACAAGGGGCTGATGCCCGTGCCTCAGCGCGCACCGCCGCGGGCCTCCCCCCTCGAAACAGGAGCGAGACGATGTTCACCCAGCCCCGCCCGCCGTTGCCGCACCGCGCCTCCGTGCTCTTCGCCCTCGCCGGCCTCGCCGCCGCCCCGGCAATCGCCCAGGACAGCTACTGGCAGCCGGCCTCCGGCGACTGGGGTAACCCCGCGAACTGGTCCCCGATGAACGTCCCCGACACGCTGGGCGAACACGCCCACGTCCTCAACGGCGGCGTCGCGACGATGAACGCGAGCTACGACGTCGGCGCGATCAGCATCGGCGGCGGCAGCGCCGTGCAGCTCGTGAACGGACGCACGCTCAACCTCCACGGAGACATCGCCAACGACGGCGTGTTCGAGGTGCTCGGGGTGAACTCCGTGACCTACTTCTACCTGCGTGCGAACGCCACGCTCTCCGGCGACGGCGAGCTGCGCCTCGTCGGGGGGAACAGCACCGGGATCAACCGCGTCTACGGCACGACGGGCCTCGTGCTCACGAACGGGCCCGAGCACACGATCCGCGCCCTCGACTCCGCCTCCCTCGGCATGGCGAATATCCTGATCGACAACGCCGGGCTGATCGTGGCCGACGGGTCGGGCGTCGGCGCCGGCGAACTCCTCGTCGATCCGCGCAACGCCGCCGAGGTCACCTTCACGAACACCGG
>CAYMFP010000511.1:0-1726 GCA_964389385.1 uncultured Phycisphaeraceae bacterium
GGCGGGACGGTGGGGGAGGTGACGCGGCGGGTGCGGGAGCGGTGGTTGGAGATGGCGCAGGGCTGAGGTGGCACGAATGAGCCCGCTTCGGGCTCATTCGTGGCGGCGTCCGATGTGATCATGGCGTGCGAGGAACGCGCCGCACTCCGGACAGCGCGTGCCGGAGATGCCCGCGACGGCGTATCGGCAGCGGTGGCACCGGCCGGCGGCGACCCGGCCGCGGCGGCCGAGGGCGCCGGCCATGCTCCGCTGGTGTCTCGACAGGCGGAGCCGCGCGCTGCGGAGCAGCAGCCCGATCACGGCGAGCATGGCGAGGTCGTGGCCGAGCCAGACGGGGTCGATGGTCCACGTCAGTTGATGGCCGCGGCGGATGTTTTCCGGCGTCATCCACTGGTCGGCGCCGATGTCGGCCATGAAGCGGTCGTGGATGCGCTGCAGTGTTTCCGCCGGGATGCCGAAGACGCCCGGGTCTCCGGGGCTCCAGTCACGCCACTCCGGGCCGCCGGGGGCGGGACCGCCTGAGGAGCCGGAGTAGTTGCTCCGGATCGCGAAGCGGCGCCGCCGGATCGCCGGGGTCCAGAGCCCGAGGTCGGGCCTGTGGTGTGACAGCAGCAGCGTGCCGATGCTGCGGTCGAACGCGGTGGCCGTGCTGAGGCCGAGTTCCACGAGCGGGACCTTCGTCCCGCTCTCGACGGCGACCGCGTGCTCCGCATTCTCGTTGAAGTCCCAGAGATAGAACCGCCCGTCGACGAGGAGGACCGTCCGGATGCCCGGAAGCCATAAAGACACCGTCCCCGCGGTCCGGGGCAGCAGCTTGCCGACGGGATCCGCGATGTACATCGTCGCGGCCCGGTTCCCGTGCGGCGGGCTCCACGAGGCGATCTTGCAGCCGTGGATCAGCGTGACGCCGAGGATGAAGCCGGCCAGGGCGATGAACGAGCGCAGCGGCCGCAGGCGGCGGTCCAGCCGGCGCACGGTTCGGAAGCGGCGGAGGCGGAGCGGCAAAGGGGCAGTGTCCTGCTTTGGAGCGCCGCCGGCAAGAGGTGGCACGAATCAGGCCGCCGCGGCCTGATTCGTGGCGGCGTCCGAACACCCACGTGGTAGACTCGCGCGATGCGCGTCCGCCTCGCCAACGGCCAAGAGGTCTACCAGAAGGCGATGCGGCGGCGTGAGCGGGCAGATTATCGGCTGCTCACATTCTCTTGTTTCCGCAAGCTCCCGCTCTTCAGGAACGACCGGATC
The DNA here is from genome assembly GCA_964389385.1 of uncultured Phycisphaeraceae bacterium. Classification (GTDB taxonomy): domain Bacteria; phylum Planctomycetota; class Phycisphaerae; order Phycisphaerales; family UBA1924; genus CAYMFP01. Next base: position 1,243 of record CAYMFP010000511.1, read on the forward strand.
AAGGAGGCTTTCCGCGACCACCTCGGGCGGGTAATGGCGGAGTTGCCGGCCGAGCTGGTGGCGTGGGTCGTCATGCCGGACCATGTGCACATCCTGGTCTGGAGCGATCCGGAAACGTGCACGATGCGGCGGCTGACGCACGCGCTCAAGACGCCGTTCTCGCGGCGGGTGATCGGGCGGTGGCGGGAGCTGGAGGCGCCGGTGCTGGCGCATCTCGTGGACGGGCAGGGGCGGACGCGGTTCTGGGAGCACGGGGGCGGGCACGACCGGAACCTGCTCCGGCGCGGAGAGCTGGACCGCAAGATCGCGTACGTGCACGAGAATCCGGTGCGGGCGGGGCTCTGCACGGAGCCGAGCGACTGGCCTTGGTCTTCGGCGCGGTGGTGCGCGGGGATGGAGTGCGCTGGGGATGTCGAGATCCCGCGCGTGGTGCGGCGGGGGCGGGAGATGGGGGAGCGGCGGAGGGAGGGGGAGAGGGTGGCGT
>CAYMFP010000512.1:0-1703 GCA_964389385.1 uncultured Phycisphaeraceae bacterium
GGGCTGGGGCGGGGGCCGGGGTGGGGGTGGGGCTCGGCTCCGCGGCCTCGGCGGCGGGGTGGTCTTGGGCCGGCCCGGGTTCGGACGGCTCGGGTTTGGTATTCGGCCCCGCGACCGGCTTCGCGGCCGGCTCCACGGGGCGGAGTTCGCCGGAGGCCGGCAGGTCCTTCAGGGACGCGAGCCCGAACGTGTCGAGGAACTGCCGGGTGGTGCCGTAGAGCATCGGGCGGCCGACCTCCTCGGCCCGTCCGGCGATCTGGATCATGCGGCGTTCGAGGAGCGACCGCAGCACCTCTCCGCAGGCGACGCCGCGGATCGCCTCGAGTTCGGCCCGCGTGATCGGCTGGCGGTAGGCGATGATCGCGAGCGTCTCGATCGCGGCGCGGCTGAGGCGCCCGGTGCTGCGCGAGCGGTGGAAGGCGGCGAGAGCGGAGGCGAACCGCGGGCGGGTCATGATCCGGTACCCGCCGGCGACCTGCTCGATCCGGAAGGAGCGCCCGGTGCGGTCGTAGTCCTTGTTGAGCGACCGCACGGCCGCGTCGATCGCCTTGGCGTCCGGCTTCAGCGGGGTCTCCGCGAGCGCCTCGGCGAGCTTGGCGGCGGGCATGGGGCGGTCGAGGGTCATCAGGACGGCCTCGACGACGCCGGGCAGGTCCGCCGGGGGCGCTTCGCCCGGCGCCTCCGCGGCCGGCTCGGCGTCCGGCGCGGAGGGGTTCCCTGTTTCCGGCGGGGCTTCCGCGGGCGTCTGCGCCTGGACCGTGTCGGGCTCGCTGCTGCCTGGCATCTGGTGCGATGCTACCCGCGGCGGAGGACCGGGACACGCCCGGGAGGTACGCTGTCGGCCCATGCCCGACGACCGCGCCCTGCTTCCGAGCCGCCAGCACGCGTATCCGGGGCTGCCCGCCCTGAGCGAGGGCGTGCTGCACGTGCGGCGCGAGCGGGTGTTCCTGGTGTTCGCCGGGCTGTTCCTCGGGACGCTGGCGATGCTCAACATCCTGGGGATCACGCGGTTCATCAGGCTGGCGGAGTTCGACTTCGATGGCGATCCGTCGACCGGGGCGACGGCGTTCGCGGTCGCCGTCGGGGTGCTGCCCTATCCGATCACGTTCCTGTGCACGGACTTCATCGGCGAGCTGTACGGGCGGGCGCGGGCGAATCTGGTCGTTTGGATCGGGCTGCTGCTGAACCTGTGGGTCGTGTTCATCCTGTGGGTGGGCGGGGCGCTGCCGGGGTTCGAGCCGACGGGGACGGAGGGGGAGATCCTGCGCGACGCGGCGGGGCGGATGCCGGTGTTCTTCGAGGTGCGGGCGTTGGCGTTCGGAGCGGTGACGGCCTCGATGGCGGCGTACCTGGCGGCGCAGTTCGTGGACGTCTACCTCTTCCACTTCTGGAAGTGGCTGACCAAGGGGCGGCACCTCTGGCTGCGGAACAACGGCTCGACGATGATCAGCCAGCTCGTCGACACGGTGGCCGTGATCCTGATCACGCACTTCTACGCGAAGGCGCTGCCGGTGGACCCGGAGCGGGATATCTGGCCGCAGCTGCTCGTGTTCATCGCGACGGGGTACGCGTTCAAGTTCGTCGCCGCGCTGCTGGACACGATCCCGTTCTACGTGCTGACCCCGCGGCTGTGCCGCTACCTGCGGCTGCCGCCGCCGCACCTGCACCACGCCGCGAGCCCGGAGCCGCGGGAGGCTGAGGCG
>CAYMFP010000513.1:0-1684 GCA_964389385.1 uncultured Phycisphaeraceae bacterium
CCGGCGGTGGCTTCGGGAGGGAGGCCTTCGGACTCCGGGATGAAGGCGATGGAGACGGAGTTGATGCAGTAGCGCAGGCCCGTGGGGGGCGGGCCGTCGGGGAAGACGTGCCCGAGGTGGGAGTCGCAGCGTCCGCAGCGGACCTCGGTGCGGACCATGCCGAAGCTGGTGTCCTCGTGCTCGGTGACGGCGCCGGTCCTGGAACTGAACGCGGGCCAGCCGCAGGCGCTGAAGAACTTCTCGTCGCTGGTGTAGAGCAGGGCGCCGCAGGCCGCGCAGACGTAGGAGCCCGGCTCGTCGAAGCGCCAGTACTTGCTGGTCGGTCCGGGGCGTTCGGTCCCGGCCTCGCGGAGGACGTGGTACTGCTCGGGGGTGAGCAGGGACTTCCACTGCTCGTCGGTGAGGCGGACCTTGCCGTCGGCGTCGGGGGCGAGGAAGTAGGGCCCGCCGTCGGGCTTGCGGGCGGGGAGGGTGGTGGAGGTGGGGTGGGGCATCGGGTTCTCGTCGGTGGAAGGGGCAGGCCGGGCCGCGGAAGGGCGTTCGTCGGGTGCGGCCGCCGGACGCGGTTCGGAGACGTGCCGGTCCGGGGCCGCGGCGTGCCCGCAGGCGGCGAGGGGGAGGATCGCGGCGGCGAGAGCGGCCCGGAGGAGCATGCCCTGACCAACGCCGATCGCGGTCGGGTTGTTCGTTCGCTTGCATCGGGGGGTGGGGAGTGGTGAAATGCGCCCGGATCGCCTCGGAAGGAACGCGGCCGCCCGGCGCCCCGTGGAGCGCGAACGGGCGGAGAAGGAGCGGAGTCATGCTCGGGAACCCGCAGGATCCGGGGATGCGGCTGGCGGTTCGTGCGGGGATCGGGGCCGCGGTCGTCGCGGTGGCGTTCGGGCTGCTGCTCACGGGGTGCGCGGGGTGCGCCGGCATGCTGGGGCGCGGCGGGTCGTGGTCGTCCGGGTGGGCGATGGGCGACCTGCGGGTGGAGGGGCGCGTCGAGCGGGAGCTGAGTTACGAGGGAGCGACGGGGATCGACCTGTCGACGGGGTCGGGGTCGATCGAGGTGGTGGCGGAGGAGGGGGCGGAGACGGCGCGGGTGGTGGCGGAGTTCCGCGCGGCGGACGAGGGCGAGGCGGACGCGGTGGAGGTGGTCGCCCGGCGGCGCGACGACGGGGTGCTGGAGGTGCGGGTGCTGAATCCGGAGCGGGCGGACGGCCGGCAGCGGATGTCCGTGACGCGGCTGGTGGTGCGGACGCCGTGGGAGGTGGGGCGCGTCTTGGCGGACACGGGGTCGGGCAGCGTGACGGTGCGGGGCGGGGTGAACCCGGGGCGGGGGAAGGGGGAGGCGAGCGTGGCGGACACGGGCTCGGGGTCGGTGCTCTTCGAGGGGCACGCGGGGCCGATCGTCGCGGACGTCGGGAGCGGGACGGTGCGGGTGGTGCGTCCGACGGGGGAGGTGTGGGCGGACACGGGCTCGGGGAGCGTGCGGATCGAGGGGGCGCGGGCGCCGTTCCACGCGGACACGGGGAGCGGGAGCGTGTGGGTGTCGGTCGCGCCGGGGTTCGCCGGGTGGCTGGACGCGGACACGGGGAGCGGGCGGGTGCGCAGCGCGATCCCGACGCGGGACAACGGCGGGCCGCGGTCGACGGCGGACACGGGGTCGGGGAGCGTGACGGTGGATGTGGGGGGGGTGGGG
>CAYMFP010000514.1:0-1673 GCA_964389385.1 uncultured Phycisphaeraceae bacterium
GGGGCCTCCCTGCCCCCCTCTTCCCTCCCCCTCTCCCGCGCCCGGGACGCAGCGCGTCCCTCGCGTCCCCAATCCCTCACACGCTCTAGCCCTCTAGCAATCTAGCCATCTAGCCCTCCGGCCATCCCACCCTCACGAACCGCATCCCCTCCACCTCCACGAACCCGCACCCCGCGTGCGCCGCCCGCGACAACGCCGCGTGCCCCACGTCCGTGTCGCTCGCGAGCGCCCGCAGCCCCCGCCCGCACGCCTCCACCAGCGCCCGCCCCACGCCCCGCCGCCGCGCCCCGGGCGCCACCCACCACGCCTCCAGATACCCCACGGCCAGCCCCCGCTCCCCCGGCCCCGCCCCGTCCTCGGGCTCCCCCAGCGCCCACCGCGCCCACGCCCGCTCCGTCACCTCCGCGAACCCGATCAGCGCCCCGTCCCTCTCCGCGACGAACGCCGCGAACGCTACCGCCGGCCCCACGCCCTCCGGCGCCCCGCCCGGATCGTCGTCGACGATCCGACCCTCCAGAAGCGCGGCCGCCTCCTCTCGCAGGACGCCGCGATCATCCCCGTCCGGCCACAGCTCCGCCCGCGCCGCCGCCCACGCATCGAGGTCCGACGCCCGCGCCGGCCGCACGATCACTCCCCCGAGCCCTCCACCAGCTCCGTCTTCGACGTGTTCCGCACCGTGAACGTCACCGGCACGCCCTGGTAGTCCAGCGCGATGTCGATCACGCTCTTCCCCTCCAGCAGACGCACCACCCCCTTCTCCACGTCCCAGCGGATCGTCCCGCTCACGTCCCCCTCACGCACCGTCGCCTTGGTCCCCGCCGGCGGGTTCTCCAGCGTCACCTCCGCCGAGTACTCCAGCGGCAGCACTCCGCCCGAAGGCTCCCCGGCCTTGTACGTCTGCACCGAACGCAGCGTCCCCATCTGCTCCATCGACTGCGTCTCGGTCTCCTCCCACGTCGTCCCCGGCTCCACCTCGTCCTTCTCCGACGTCACCACCAGCAGCCCCTCGAGCGCCTCGCTCAGCTGCTCCGGCGTCACCAGCGGCCCCAGCAGCAGGTGCGCCTCCGGAGACGCCAGCGTCACCGGAGACCGCAGACCCTCCACGCCCTCATCCGTCAGCAGGAACGTGATCTCCTTCCCCACCAGCTCCCGCGCCGTCCGCGCCACCGCCGGCTCGCCGGCGGCCTTCTCCGCCGTCGTGTCCACCTTCACCACCCCGCTCGGCATCTTCGCCTCCCCCTTCACGCTCTCGTACCGCAGCGACAACCGCGTCCCCTCCGCGCCCCGCTCCAGCACCTTCAGCACCGCCACGTGCTCGCTCGACCACGCCAGCTCCAGGTTCATCCCGCTGGCGCCCTGCACCATCTCGTTCGTCCCCTCCGAGCGGTACCGCAGCTCCGTCCCCTCCGCCGCACGGAACGTCAGGTCCACCGGCGCCGCCACCGCCGCACCCGCCATCCCCGCCACCCACGCCACGCCCGCGGCCACGAACGACATCCGATCCCACATGGTCTGCTCCGTTCCGTTCATCCATCCCCGCCGAGGAAACACCCTCGCGCGGAGCCGACCACGATACCGGCTCCGCCCACCCCCCGTCGCACACACGACCCGCTCCGCACACGCCACCCGCCCCATCCCGGGCAGACCTCCCCCACCACCCCACCCCACCCCAC
>CAYMFP010000515.1:0-1668 GCA_964389385.1 uncultured Phycisphaeraceae bacterium
CGGGCTCGCGGGGCTGGGGGTTCTGGCGGCGCGGCGGAGGAGATAAAGGGGGGGCCGATGGCTGGGGTGCTGGAGCGCTAGATCGCTCGAGGATGGAGAGGGGTGGAGGGGGTGGGTGCGCGGTGGTGCTGCGCGCCTTTGGCGTGTGAGCGGCTGCGCGCGCCGGGGGAGGCTGTTGGCGGCGCGGGCGGTCGGGAGATCCGGCGGCCGGCGCTGTCGGCCGTGGGGCGGGAAGGGATGCGAGGGGGCGTCAGGCGAGCTTGTCGAGGATGCGGCCGACGGCGACGTCGGTGGCGGCCTGGACCTTGTCGGCCGGGTGGCGGTAGAGCTGCATGAGGAGGGTGGCGCCGGTGACGGAGGGGGTCTGGGGCTGCGCGGCGGCGCGGGCGGCCTCGATGGGGGTGGCGGCCGGGCGGGGCTCGGGGCCGGAGGTGAAGTCGATGCCGGTGGGGAGGCGGGCGGCGACGAGGTTCTGGACCTTGTCGGAGGGGAGGGAGGGGATCTCGACGGCCGGGGCCTTGGGGATGGGCGGGGCCGAGCGGGCGGCCGGGGCGGGGGCGAAGGCGCGGGAGGAGAGGTCGAGGCGGTCGGCGGTGCCGGCGGCGCGGGACGCGGCGGAGGAGGGCGCGGCGAAGGGGGCTGCCGGGCGGGCCGCGGGGGCGGCGTAGGCGCGGAGGGCGGGGTTGAAGGGGATGGGACCGGAGTTGGGAGTGACGGCGGCCATCGGGGGAAACGTACCGCGCGGGGGCGGGGCGGGTGGAGAGAAGTTGGTGCGGCGCGGCGAGAAGGGCGTTATCAGGACGGGGCGGGCGCCGGATTCGGAGGCAGAGGTTGCGCAGGTTCGGGTGGCAACCGGCAGCCGGAGGGAGGAAAAACGTCGAGGAAGAGTTGGAGCTGGGGGTCACGGCTCCATGAGCCCCGCCGACGTTAGCCGAAGTGCGGCGGTGGATACGGTAGCGGCGCCGGAGGCTCTTCGGTCAAGGCCAGGTCGGCCCACTCTTCGAGAAAGAGCCGTCGCGTGCCAGATTCGCCTGCTGCTTGCTCGCGCAGGCACTTCGACAGCCGCTGCCGGAGTTCGGGTCCGGGTGTGCGGGCACCTTGCCGCAGCGGTGGCTGGAACGGCATGCTGTCATGGAAGAAGTAGCGGAAGAGGAACTCCGCGGCGCCGGGATCCTGGTCGAGGAAGGCGAGGGCCCGTGCGTCCGCCGCCGGCGACGGGCAGCGGGTGAGGGCGCGGAGAAAGTTCGTGCGGGCGGCGGGGACGGCGGCGAGTTCGTCGACCGCCTCAATGCGGCCGGCGAGAGCTTGTGCTTCGAGTGCTTCGAAGACCGCCCTTTGGTTCCGTTCACTGAGCCCGCCGAAACGCGGATCGCGCAGGGCGGCCCGCACGGGCTCCAGGGCGTCCGGGGAGGCCAGGATGTCCGTGAAGCGGACCCAGCCGTATCGGTCCTCAAGCACGAGCCGGAGGACTTCGTCGGGGGTTTCGGGTAGCAGGCCGCGGAACATTTCCATGGGGTCAGTCCGTCGCGCATCGTGCGGAGCCGGGATGCCGGAGGCGTCATCCAGGCCCCCGAGCGTGGCAGGATGGGGGGTGGGGGGGTTGCGGGGTGGCGGGTGCTGGAGCGGCGTGAGGGCGCCCCCTACGTCCTGGGGCTCGGAGGTCAGTCG
>CAYMFP010000516.1:0-1665 GCA_964389385.1 uncultured Phycisphaeraceae bacterium
TCCGCCCCGCCCCCGCCGGAGCACCCCCACCCGGCGCGTACACTCCGCCCCCATGCCCAGCCAGACACGCCGGGAGTTCGTCGACCTCGTCGAGGCCGCCCGCCGCGCGCACCCCGATCCGGACGCCGTGCACGTCGTCCCCCTCGGCCTGCGCCTGCTCGCCGACCAGCTCACCCCGGTGCTCGCCTACCGCCGGCTCGTCGCCCCGGACGAGCGCACCGCCCCCTCGTTCCTCCTCGAGTCCGTCCACGAAGGCCGCTACACCGGGCGCTACTCCATCATGGGCTCGCGCCCCTCGATGCAGGTGATCGCCTACGGGCACGAGACGACGATCATCGACGAGCGCCGCGGCGGCGCCCCGGTCACCGGCCGCCAGGACGACCCCGTCATCCACCTCCGCGCCCTCGTCTCGAAGATGGTGCTGCACGCGCCCCCCGTCGCCTCCGGCGTGCTCCCGGACTGCGTGCACGGCGGGTGGTTCGGCTACGCCTCCTACGACGCCGTGCGGTACGCCGAGCCGGAGAAGCTCGACCCGCGCCGCGCCCCGCCGGACGACCGCCGCCTCGCCGACGTGCAGTTCAGCTTCTACGACAAGACCGTCGTCTTCGACCACGTCGCCCGCACCGTCCACGTCCTCCAGCTCGCGATGGTCCACCCCGGCGAGGACCCCGGCGACGTCTACGACCGCACCGCCGCCTCGCTCGAGCAGCGCGCCCGCGAGATCGAGGCGCCCGGCAAGCGCCTCCCGGCCGGGCGCATCGGGCGCGCCGTCCCCGACACGCCGATGCGGAGCAACGTCGCGCCGGAGCGGTACCGCGCGATGATCGACAGGGCGCTCGAGTACATCCGCGCCGGCGACGTCTTCCAGGTCGTCCTCGGGCACCGCTTCGAGCGCCGCAGCGCGGCCGACCCGTTCGAGGTCTACCGCGCCCTGCGGACGGTGAACCCCAGCCCGTACATGGTCTACCTCCAGGCGGCGGGGTGCATCCTCGTCGCCTCCTCGCCCGAGATCCTCTGCCGCGTGCGGCACGCGACCGACGCCGCCGGCCGGCGCCGCGCGATCCTCACCAACCGCCCCCTCGCCGGCACGCGCCGCCGCGGGAAGACGCCGGCCGAGGACGCCGCCCTCGAGGCCCAACTCCTCGCCGATCCCAAGGAGCGGGCCGAGCACGTCATGCTCGTCGACCTCGGGCGCAACGACGTCGGCAAGGTCGCCCGCCCCGGCTCGATCGCCCTGCCCGACGTCATGAGCGTCGAACGCTACAGCCACGTCATGCACATCAGCTCGACCGTGACCGGCGAGCTGCGCGACGGGCTGGACTGCTGGGACGCGCTGCGGGCCACGCTCCCCGTCGGCACCATCTCGGGCGCTCCGAAGATCCGCGCCATGCAGATCATCGACGAGCTCGAGGCCGTCCGCCGCGGGCCGTACGGCGGCGGCATCGGCTGGGCCTCGATCGACGGGCAGATGGACATCGCGCTCGCCCTGCGCACCATCGTCGTGCCCACGGAGCAGTGGGACGGGCAGCGCTGGACCTACCACGTCCAGGCCGCGGGCGGCATCGTCGCCGACTCGCAGCACGACGCGGAGTACCAGGAGACGGTCAACAAGGCCGCCGCCCTCGGCCGCGCCATCGACCTCGCCGAGCACGCCTTCGCCGCGCC
>CAYMFP010000517.1:0-1657 GCA_964389385.1 uncultured Phycisphaeraceae bacterium
ACGACTTCCCCTACACCATCCGCCTCGTCAGCGACATCACCGAGTCCAACGGCTCCTCGTCCATGGCCTCGGTCTGCGGCGGCTGCCTCGCCCTGATGGACGCCGGCGTCCCCATCGTCAACACCGTCGCCGGCATCTCCATCGGACGCTTCAGCGACGACAAGGACCAGAAGGAGGTCTTCGTCACCGACATCATCGGCGAGGAGGACTTCTTCGGGGACATGGACTTCAAGGTCTCCGGCACCGTCGAGGGCATCACCGGCATCCAGCTCGACCTCAAGGCCCGCGGCCTGACGGTCGCGCAGATCGAACGCATCTTCGAGCAGGCCAAGCGCGGCCGCCTCAAGATCATCGATGAGATGCACGCGGTGATCCCCGCCCCGCGCGAGAAGGTCAGCAAGTACGCCCCGCGCCTCGAGACCCTCAAGATCAACCCCGAGAAGATCGGCAAGCTCATCGGGCCCGGCGGCAAGACCATCCGCGCCCTCCAGGACAAGTACGGCGTCAAGATCGACGTCGAGGACGACGGCACCATCGTCGTCGCCTCCCCGGACCAGCAGGGCGTCGCCGGCGCCGTCGCCGAGATCTCCGCCATCTGCGAGGAGGTCAAGCCCGGCACCGTCTACGAGGGCCGCGTCGTCAGCGTCAAGGACTTCGGCGCCTTCGTCGAACTCATCCCCGGCACCGACGGCATGTGCCACATCTCCGAACTCGCCGACGGCTACGTCGAGAAGGTCACGGACATCGTCAAGGTCGGCGACCTCATCCGCGTCAAGGTCCTCCTCGTCGACGAGCAGGGCCGCATCAAGCTCTCCCGCAAGGCCGTCCTCCGCGAGGAGGCCGCCAAGGGCGGCGGCGACGCCGCCGAGGGCGAGCCCGAGGGCCGCGAGGAGCGCGCCGAGCCCCGCCGCGAGCGCCGCGAGCCACGCGGTGAATCCCGCGGCGAGGGCAAGCGCGAGCCGCGCGGCGAGAAGAAGCCCGCCCCCGCCCCGGCCGAGGCCGAAGACGAGGCCGACGAGCCCGATGGGGAGGGCGAGGAGACCGAGGGCGCCGACGGCGAGCCCAAGAAGAAGCGTCGCCGCCGCCGCCGTCGCTCCGGCGGGCGCGAGGCCGAGCCCACCGCGGCCGAGTAACGCCCGGCACGCACGACCTGCGCAACGTCGCGCAAGCGGCTGTGCCGAATGAACTTCCAGAGAGGACGGAGGCCCCGATCGGGGCCTCCGTCCCTTTTCCCTGCCCCCTGTCGTTGACGCCACGCCCGCCTCTGGTACCTTGGAGCGGTCCGGGAAGGTCTGGTTCCCGGGAGCACGGGCGTTCTCTTGCCCGTGCGGGGTCCGCGTTCGTCCGAGCGGGAGCGGGACAATGCCTGAGCTTCGCAGGATCGATGGCGCCGAGGGCGTCGTGAAATGGTTCGACCCACGCAAGGGTTACGGCTTCATCGTCGGCCCCGAGGGTCAGGACATCTTCACCCACTACACCGTCATCGTCGGCGACGGCTTCCGCGTCCTGCGCGACGGCGCGAAGGTCCGCTACTCCGCCCACGAGACCGAGCGCGGCTGGAAGGCCTGCAGCGTCGAGAACCTCTCCCCCGAAGGCCTCGCCGTCACCGTCGTGCCCCAGTCCTCCCAGGCCACCTACGCCCGCTCCCCCCGCCGCT
>CAYMFP010000518.1:0-1646 GCA_964389385.1 uncultured Phycisphaeraceae bacterium
GGGGGTGGGGGTGGGGTCCTCGTTGGAGTAGTACCCCCAGAGCCGGGCGCAGCGGGGGGCGATCTCGGCCCGGCGTCGTTCGAGGATCGCCCGGGCTCCGTCCCACGTGGTCAGGTCGCTCATGCCGGTTCCTTCCGCCTCGCGGCGTCGGTCGGCGTCCCCACATCACCCCGCGGGACACGCCTCCGTATCTCCCGGGGCGGGACCGTCGGCGCGCGCACAAACCGGACGCGCGACGACCGCCCGCGGCGCGCAAACCCTGTGACCGCAGGGAATAAGAAAATCTACAAAAATCCACGCCCCCCACCCCCACCGCTCAGCAGCCCCCAGACAGGCGCACGAAAAAGGGACGCCCTTGGGCGCCCCTCATCTGCTCTCTGCCATCTGCTCTCCGCGATCTCGCGGCTACGCCGCGACCGCCCCCTGCACCAGCTCGATCTTCGTGAACTGGTCGAGGTTCAGGACGACGATCTCGCCGTCGTCCTTGCGGAGTTCGAGGCGGTCGAGCCAGAGCTTCTTGTCGGCCGAGTGGGCGAACCAGGAGCCGGTCTTCTCCTGCCCGTAGCGGAGGACCTCGCCGACGGTCTCGCTGACGAGCACGCCGGAGCCCTTGGGGAGCTGCTTGACGACGCGGACGCGGGAACCGGGGGTGTAGCGGACCTGATGCATGGCGGGCGATGGTAGGAGCCCACGGCCGGGGGAGCCCCGGGCCCCGGAGAAGGCCCTATCCCGCGAGGGGAGCCCGATCTCCGGAGGGAGCCCCGAGCGCACGCTCGGCGGCCCGCCCCTCACGCTCCAAAGCATCGCAACGACTCCAACGCGTCCTCAACCCTCCCCAACCCTCCCGAAAAACTTTCGCACATCCACCGCCACCGTGCGCACAAGCCCCGCACTGCGCGAGATTCCCCAAAGCCGCCCTTGCCGCGCCGCGGCCGCGGGGTACCTTGACCCGGATCGAGCGCGCAACGCGCGAGGAAGGGTGAGGGACCATGCGTCGCGATCGGCCGCACGCTCCGAACGCCGCATCACGCGCCGGCCAATTCGCCCACCTCCCGCGCCAGCGCCTCCGCGTCCTCCCGCCGCCCGGCCTCCGCGATGACGCGGAGGATCGGCTCGGTGTTGCTCGCCCGCACGTGCACCCACGCGGCCCCGCTCTCGAAGCGGTCGAGGAAGTCGATCCGCACGCCGTCCTGCCGGTCGATGACGACCGTCCCCCACCGCGTGCCCTCGTGCCTGCGGGCCCGCTCGCCCTCCTCCGCCCCGCCGTACGCGCCCGCGATCCGCTCCAAGCCGGGGCGGGCGTCCTCTTTCCGCGCCAGCGCCGCCTTCTGCTTCACGATCGCGTACCCCCGCCCGCTGCCGGACATGGAGTTCACCCACTCGACCAGTTCGGAAACCTTCTTTCCGGTGCGGGCCATGAGCGCCAGCGTGAGCGCGATCGCGGCGAGCGAATCCCGCACCAGCGAGACCTCCGGCCAGATCACGCCGCCGTTCCCCTCGCCCCCCATGAGCACGCGTCTTCCCTCGCGAGCGAGCCGCTCCATCGCCGCGACGACGTTCGCTTCGCCGACCGGCGTCCGCACCACCTCCGCGCCGTACCGCGCGCACACGTCCTCGATCATCCGCGACGTCGACAGGTTCACGAC
>CAYMFP010000519.1:0-1633 GCA_964389385.1 uncultured Phycisphaeraceae bacterium
GGGGGGGGGGGTGGGGGTGGGGGGGGGGCACGAGCGCGTGCTGGAGGGGCTGCGGGTGCTGCTGGCCGAGGACGGGGCGGACAACCGTCGGCTGATCTGTCACTTCCTGGACCGGGCGGGGGCGGAGGTGGAGACGGCGGCGAACGGGGAGGAGGCCGTGCGGCTGGTGCTGGAGCGCCGGGCGGCGGGGCGGGCGTACGACGTGGTGCTGATGGACATGCAGATGCCGGAGATGGACGGGTACGAGGCGACGCGTCGGCTGCGGGAGGCGGGTTGGGCGGGGCCGGTGGTGGCGATCACGGCGCACGCGATGCGGGGGGACCGGGAGCGTTGCCTGGAGTGGGGGTGCACGGGGTTCCTGACGAAGCCGGGGCGTCGGGAGGCGTTGCTGGCGGCGTGCCGGGAGGGGTGAGGGGGCGGGGCGGCGGGGGGTGGGGAGGCTTCCGGTCCGGTCGGTCGCGGCCCGCGTTCCGGGGCGGACGGGGGCGTCGCGTGGTTACCGGACGTTCCTGATGGGTGCGGAGCGGGGGGATGTGCGGACCAGTTGCGGGGTCCGCCCCGATCGTGTGGGCAATCTCCTTGATGCGGTGCGCGTGTTTGTTACCGTGATGAGCGGGGGCCGTGTTTGGCCGAGAGAATGCGTGCGCCTGCACGCGGTGGTGGGCGAGAGGAGAGCCACGTGTCGAAGCAGGTGATGGCGGTCATGGCGGGTGCGTTGACGGCGCTGGCGGGGACGGCCGCGGCGAGCCCGATGTCGGAGTACGTGCTGTTCGTGAGCGGGAGCCTGATGAACAGCTCGAACCTGTACGGTTCTGCGTTCGTGGGCGGGAGCGTCAACGGTGGGGAGTACGTGGCGCAGACGGCGCACGCGAACCCGAACAAGAACGGGCTGGTGGTCGGCGGGGCGATCTCCGGGAACGTGAAGGTGATGAACGGGTGGAACCTGGTGCATACGCCGGGGGTGCCGGTGAGCCAGCAGATCAAGCAGGAGGTGACGGCGCACGGGGGCCAGGTGATCGAGCAGGCGGGGCTGGCGACCCTGGCGACGCAGATGTCGCAGGAGCTGATCAGCACCAGCGCGGCGCTGGCGTCGATGGTGTCGAACAGCACGTTCCAGAAGTCGGGGAACGTGGGGACGTTCTACGCGACGCCGACGCTGATCGGCGGGCAGATGGTGGCGGTGTTCAACATCGCGGACACGGAACTGAACGGGCTGAGCAACGTCCGGCTGCAGCGGAACGGCGCGGACTCGATCATCGTGAACATCGCGGACGTGGAAAACGACGGGGTGTCGTTCAACGGCGCGAACTTCAACACGTCCGACGGTTGGGCGGGGTACAACAGCGCGGACGCGACGGGGGCGTACGTGCTGTTCAACCTGTCGGGCGTGGCGTCGGTGACGGTGCAGCGCGGGCTGTACGCGTCGGTGCTGGCGCCGGAGGCGGCGATGGCGGTGCAGTCGTCGATCGACGGTGCCGTGGCCGCGGCGACGATGAACCTGTCGGCGCAGATCCACGGGGCGGGGTACAAGGGGTATCTGCCGTCGACGGTGGTGCCGACGCCGCTGGCGGGGACGGTCGGGCTCGCGGGGCTGGGGGTTCTGGCGGCGCGGCGGAGGAGATAAAGGGGGGGC
>CAYMFP010000520.1:0-1626 GCA_964389385.1 uncultured Phycisphaeraceae bacterium
TCTTCTTCGACGTCCGCAACGGCAACCCCAACGGCGACCCCGACGCCGGCAACGCGCCCCGTCTGGACCCCGAGACCGGTCACGGCCTGGTCTCGGACGTCTGCATCAAGCGGAAAATCCGGAACTAGTTCAACCTCACCTGCCGGGACGGCGACGCGCCCAGACCCGGGTACGACGTATACGTCGCCGAACGCGCCATCCTGAACGAGCAGCACAAGCGGGCCTACGACGCCCTCAAGCTCGACGCCGACAAACCCAAGCCCGGCGACGAGGACAAAGCCCGGGCGTGGATGTGCCAGAACTTCTTCGACGTCCGCATGTTCGGCGCCGTCATGAGCACCGGCGTGAACGCCGGGCAGGTCCGCGGCCCCGTCCAGATCGCCTTCTCATCCAGCGTGGACCCGATCGTTTCTCTGGAACAGTCCATCACCCGCATGGCCGTCACCACCGAGAAGGAGTCCACCGCCCAGAAGGGCGGAAACCGCACCATGGGCCGCAAGGAGATCGTCCCCTACGGCCTGTACCGCTGCCACGGTTTTGTCAACCCCTTCCTCGCCGAGCAGACCGGCTTCAATGCCGCGGACCTCGACCTTCTCTGGTCGGCGCTCATGAACATGTTCGAGCACGACCGCTCGGCCGCCCGCGGCGAGATGGCGAGCCAGAAGCTCTTCGTCTTCGAGCACGACAACCCGCTCGGCAGCGCGCCCGCGTCCCGACTCTTCCGAACGATCAGGGCCGCACGCAGGGACGAATCCAGGCCGGCCCGGCAGTTCGATGACTACGAAATCCACGTCGACCGTGGCGCCATCCCCAGCGGTGTCACGCTCCACGAGAAGCTCTGACGTGTACCCCGACGAGGACCTCATCCCCATCTCCGCCCTCCAGCACCACCTCTTCTGCCCGAGGCAGTGCGCCCTCATCCACGTCGACGGCCTCTGGGCCGAGAACCGACTCACCGCCGAGGGCAAGCTCCTCCACGAACGCTCCGACACCCCAGGCCACCGCACCCGTCCCCAAGGTGGGACCGGTCTCCGACCGGTCATGACAGAGCCCGGCCGCAACGAGGACAGCGCCGAAGCCAGGCCGGGAAGGCGACTCGATTCGCTCAACAAATCGCCGGTCTCTGAGCAACCGACGCTCGGCGTCCTCACCGGTCGGAGACCGGTGCCACCTCCAGACCACGGGCCGCCTGTCGCTCTCCGCACCGTCCGCGCCCTCCCCCTCCTTTCCCGCCGCCTCGGCCTCACCGGCAAGGCCGACCAGGTCGAGATCCCGGTCGACGCCGACGGCCGCCCCGCCGGCCCCCCGCGCCCCGTCGAGCACAAGCGCGGCAGCCCCAAACGCCTCGACCACGACCGCGTCCAGCTCGCCGCCCAGGCCCTCTGCCTCGAGGAGATGTTCTCCGTCCGCGTGCCCGAGGGGGAGCTCTTCTACCACGCCGTCCGCCGCCGCGAGCGCGTCGAGATCGACGGCCGCCTCCGCGATCTCGTCATCCGCACGGCCGCCGAGGTGCGCGCCCACATCGCCGCCAACACCGTGCCCCCGGCCAGGAAGCAGGCCAAGTGCAAGAGCTGCTCGCTCCTGCACCTCTGCCTCCCCGCCGGCACCGGCCCCCCCCCCCGCCCC
>CAYMFP010000521.1:0-1623 GCA_964389385.1 uncultured Phycisphaeraceae bacterium
CGGCGTTGGCCATCGTCTCGACGTGGCCGTAGGAGCTGTAGTAGAGGACGAGGACCTTGGGCATCTCGATGTCTCCTGGGCGGACTCGCCGCGGTGCAAAGGCGGCTCCATCGTATCGAGACGCGTCGTGCGTCGGTTGGCAAAAGCCGGGGCCGTCGGTTCCCGGAAACGAAAGCGGGGCCCGTTCGGGCCCCGCTCGGCGGGTGCGGATGTGTTCAGCGGCGGGTCAGGCGCGGCTCTGGTAGGAGCCGTCGGCGGTGGAGACCTTGATGCGCTCGCCGGGCTCGATGAAGGGGGGCACCTTGGTCTTGAGGCCGGTGTCGCAGGTGGCCTCCTTGAGCTGGTTCGTGGCGGTGGCGCCCTTGATGCCGGGGGGCGTGTCCTTGACGGTCAGCTCGACGCTGGGCGGGAGTTCCATGGTGACGGGGTTGCCGTCGTGGAAGAGGACGGTGGCGCGGGCGTTGGGCTCGAGGTAGAGCAGGGCGTCGCCGAGGATGTCCTCGGGGACGGTGAACTGCTCGTAGGTGTCGGTGTCCATGAAGGTCGCGCCGCTCTGGTCGGAGTAGAGGTACTCCAGCTCGCGGCGGTCGAGGTTGACCACTTCGATGTCGTCGGAGGAGCTGAGGCGCTTCTCGACGGTCTTGCCGGCCTGGATGTCGCGGATCTTGATCTGGACGAATGAGCGCAGGTTGCCGGGCGTGCGGTGCTCGTACTGGGTGATGACGTAGAGCTTGCCGTCGATCTGGACGCCGAGGCCGGGGCGGAGGTCGGTCGCTTTCATGGTGCTCGTCTTCGGGGGCTCGGGGTGCGTCTCGTGCGGCCGGGCGCATGTCCGGTCCCGCCCACTCCGGGCGGGGGCAAGCATACGCCGCTGCCCCGGCGGGGGCCCGCGGACGCCCCGCGAAGGCTCAGCCGACGCGGGCGGGTTCGCCGCGGACGAGGTCGTCCCGGCGTTCCGCGCTCCGGACGCCGGGGCGGGGGGCGGCGGCGAGGGAGACCGCGGCGATGCCCATGAGGAGCAGGTCGAGGCCGATGAGGACGCCGACGGAGACGGCGTTGCGCACGGCGAGCCCGGAGACGACGGCCGCGAAGAGGGCCAGGGCCGCCGCGGCGAGGACCGCGTACCAGACCTGTCGGGAGCGCGGATGGGTGGTGAGGGCGCGGCCGGCACGGAGGACGGCGAGCACGAGGAAGAGCCCCGCGAGGAGGTAGGTGAGGTAGGCCGACCCCGGGGCGGGGGCGATGGTGATCATGATGCCGGCGAGGAGGAGGGCGACGCCGAGCCCGAGGTGGAGGGAGGAGCCGCTGGCGCCGCGGGCGTGGAAGGCGCGGGCGATCTCGATGGCCCCGGCGAAGGCCAGGACCAGACCGATCACGAAGAGGAGGAGCCCGCCGGCGGTGAAGGGGGCGACGAAGGCGATCAGGGCGAGGCCGATGAGCAGGAGCCCGGGGATCAGGCCGCCGGACATGGGCATCGCGTCCGGCAGAGGATCCGGCACGGCGGGCGGGGGAGGGAGCGGGCGGTCGGAGGCGCTGGGCATCGTTCGTTCCCGGGTTGCGGGGAGGCGGCGTCGTTGCGATTCGGCACCGGCGGGCGGGGCGATGCGGCGGGATGGAGGGAGG
>CAYMFP010000522.1:0-1619 GCA_964389385.1 uncultured Phycisphaeraceae bacterium
GGCAATCGCCGCAGGAGGTGCGGTGATTAGGGGTGGCAATCGCCGCCGGGGAGCGGGGGAGGGGTCAGGCCGGGGCGGGGTAGTGGGCGTCGAGGGCGGTGCGCCAGTCTTCGAGGGAGCGGGCGTGGATGAAGGCGGCTTTGACGGCCGTGGGGTTCGGGTGGTGCTGGGCGAACTGGATGCCGAACTTCCGCATGGTCTTGGCGGTGTGGAGTTCGGGGTCGCGGAGGCGGTGGGCCTGGTTGACGGCGTGGGCGAGGGCGAGGTGCTGTTCGAGGACGGCGCGTTGCTCGGGGAGGGAGGGGGGGGTGGGGAGCTGGCCGGCGAGGATCTGGCGGGCCTGGCGGAAGAGCCAGGGGTTGCCGATGCAGCCGCGGGCGACGGAGGCGCCGGCGAGGCCGGGGGAGGAGGAAGGCGCTAGGGACTTGGCATCAGGCATCAGGGCGGAGGCGGCGGAAGCGCTCGGCTTGCTTCCGGCTGATGCCTGATGCCTGGTCCCTGGTGCCTTCCCCTGCGTATACGCCAGCATGCGGAAGATGTCGGCGGCGGTCCAGATGTCGCCGGAGCCGAAGATGAGGCGGGGGGCCCTACCCCGAGCCTTGTTCTTCGCGTCTCGGGCGTGGGCCTCGTGGACGATCCGGCGGAGGAGGTCCCAGCGGCTGGGGCCGACGTACTTCTGCTGGACGGTGCGGGCGTGGACGGTGACCCAGGCGCAGCCGATGTCGTAGGCGGCGTCGAAGATGCGGGTGAAGTTGGCGGCCATCTCCGGGGTGTCGTCGAAGCTGCGGCGCATCTTGACGGTGACGGGGATGTGGGCGGGGAGGGCGTCGCGGACGGCCTCGAGGATGGCGATGGCGCCGTCGGGATCGGCGAGCCAGTGCCCGCCGCGGGCCTTGGAGGAGATCTTCTTGACGGGGCAGGCGAGGTTGATGTCGATGGTGGCGAAGGAGGGGGGTGGGGAGGGGGGCCCTGGGCCATGGGCAGTGGGCAATGGGGAGGAGGGGGAGGTTGGGGAGGGGGGCAATGGGGAGGGGGAGAGAGAGGCGGCCGTGGGCGATCCCTGCCATTGCCCATTGCCGATTGCCCATTGCCCGTTCGGGCGTCGGACGCTCGCTTGCGTTCGCGGCTCCTTCGCGTGGTCGGGGCGGCCGACCTGGATGCCGCCGGGGAGGCGGAGGTGCTGGCGGGCGATGTCCTGGGCGAATTGGGCGTCCTTGCCGGCGTAGGCGAGGGCGCGGTAGTCGTGGTTGGGGCGTGCGGCCTGTTCGACGGCCTTGAGGGCGGCGGCGGCCATCTCCTGGGGGTCGGAGCCCATGATCTGGCAGGAGAGGGGGGAGTCTTCGGCGCCGCCGGGGACGTTCTCGTGGAGTTCGCCGAGGTCTGCCTTGGCGAAGCCGCGGCCGCCGGCGATGAGGGTGCGGTCGAGGAGGGCTTCGGTGACGCAGAAGGGGCAGCCGTGTCGCCGTGCGATGATGCGCATGGCGGCGTCGGAGTATCCGGCGAGGCCGGCCTGGAAGAAGGGGGCGTCGAAGTCGGGGACGAGGGCGCGGAGGGTGGCGGGGGTGGCGTGGCCGTCGTGGAGGGCGAGGAGGGCCTCGGCGGCGGCGCGGGGGTCGATG
>CAYMFP010000523.1:0-1609 GCA_964389385.1 uncultured Phycisphaeraceae bacterium
GGCGCTCCCCCGCCCGGCCCCGGCCCACTTCCGGAACCCGCGCCCCGGTTCGACGAACCACCGTCTCCATAGCATTCCGCCCGTTCGCCCGCCGCCCCGCGGCGGCCGCCCGCGAACGCCGACGGCAGGAGACGCCACGCGCATGCCCGATCAGCCCCGTCCGCTCGCGTTGTGGCTCTCGCGGTTGGTCCGGGCGGCGCTGGCGGGAGTGATCCTGCTCGTCGCCGTCGGGATCGCCTTCGCCCTCTACGAGACCCGCCCCGAGCCGACCCAGCGCCCCCTGGAGGCGACGCCTCTGTCCGTGCGGACGGTGCTCGCCCGCCCCGCCCCCGTCGACCGCCGGTGGGAGGGCTTCGGCACCGCCCGCGCCGTCGCCGAGGCGGACGTCGCGGCCCAGGTCTCGGGGCGCGTGGTCGAGCGACCGCCGGGCATCGAGCCCGGCAACGCCGTCGCGGCCGGCGACCTGATCCTGCGGATCGACCCGACGGACTACGAGCAGCGCGTCGCGGCCGCGCGGGGCGCGATCGCGTCGCTCGAGGCGCAGATCGTCGCCCTGGACGTCGAGGAGGCGCGGCTCTCGGAGCAGGTGGTGCTCGCGACCGACGAGGCCGAGGCCGCGGCCCGGGACCTCGCCCGGGCGCGCGAGGTCCAGCAGCAGGGCGCGGGGACGCAGGCCGACGTCGACCAGCGGATCGCGGCGCTGCGGGCGGCCGAGCGGGCGGTGACGGCGCTGCGCCAGCAGCTCGAACTCCTCGGTCCGCGCGGGCGGCAGCTCGAGGCGGAACTCGTCCGGGCCCGCTCGGAGCTGCGCCTCGCCGAGGAGGACCTCGCCCGCACGGAGATCCGCTCGCCGATCGCGGGCGTGCTCCAGAGCGTCGGCCCCCGCCCGGGGGAGTACGTCGTGCCGGGCGACGCGGCCGCGCGGGTGGTGGACGTGCGGCTCGTCGAGGTGCCGCTGCGGATCCCGGTCTCGGCCGGGGGGACGGTCCGCGTGGGGGACCCGGTCGTGCTCGAGCACGTGGGGGGGGCGGACTCGGCGTGGGAGGGCCAGGTCGCCCGGGTGAGCCCGGAGGCCGACGAGCAGTCGCGGACGATGCAGGTGTTCGTCCTCGTCGAGCAGGACCCGGAGGACCCGGCGGAGCAGGCCGAGGGCGGACGGACGCTGGAGCGCCCCGTGGACGAGCGCGGGCGCCCGCTGCTGCTGCCGGGGCAGTTCGTGACCGGGCGCGTCTTCACGCGCAGCCCCGAGGACCGCCTGGTGGTCCCGCGTCGGGCGGTGGTGGACGGGCGGGTGCTCGTCGCGGAGGCGGGGGCGACGGGCGAGCCGACGGTGCGACGCGTGCGCTGGGCCGACGCGCCGGTGCTGTTCTACCTCGAGGGCTCGTACCCCGAGATCGACCCGGAGGAACGCCAGTGGGCGGTGCTCGAACGCCGCCCCCAGGATCCGCTGAGCCTGCGCGCGGGCATGCTGGTGGTGACGAGCAACCTCGACAAGCTGCGCCCGGGGATGATCGTGGACGTCGGGGGAGGCGTGGAGCCGCGGCCGGCCGGCGGGCCGGGGAGGGGATCGGGAGCGGATGGCGGGGGTGGTCCCCGAGCGTCCGACGCG
>CAYMFP010000524.1:0-1608 GCA_964389385.1 uncultured Phycisphaeraceae bacterium
ACCGTGCTCGACGACAGCGGCTGGACGGACCCGCGCTCGCCGCGGTGACGCGGCGGCGTCAGGCGAGGTCGGTCGGCGGGGCCATCGTCATCACGAGTTCGGGGCGGCGTCCGTCGCCCGCGGCGAAGAGCGCCAGGCGCGGCGGGGTCTGAGCGTCCCGCATCGCGATCGGAGCCCGGACGCTCGTCAGGACGCCCGTGGCGCGGAAGCTGGCGACCTCGCGCACGATGCCGCCGGCCTCGTCGACCTCGGCGAGGACGTAGCGCCGCCCCTCCAGGTCCGGGAGGTTGCGGTAGTACAGGCGCGCGTGGTCCCACTCCGGGTTGTACCAGAGAGCGACCTGCGCATCTCCCACGGCCGCGGAGGTCGGCACGAAGACGCGGCGCTGCGTGCCCGGGCTGAACAGCGTGTCCACCACGAACCGGGCACCGATCTCGTCCTGCACCTGGGCCATCAGGCGTTCGCTGTCCACCCGCTCGGCGTCCGCGACGAGCTGGACGAAGACCGTGCCGAGGGCGAGGCACGCCGCGAGCAGCCCGAGCGCCGCCCCGCGCCAGAGCGGCGAGACGCCCCGCCGCCCGGGCCCGCCGAAGGGCTGGAACGGGATCGGGCCCCGCTCGGCGCCCACGGCCTCCCGCGCTCGCACGTCGGCCATGACCGCCTCGATCACGAGACGCCGGAGTTCGGCCCGGGGCTCCGCGGGCGGGAGGAGCGGGCGGAGTTCGAGCGTCCGGGCCATCTCCGCATCGATCGCCGCCCGGACGTGGTCCGGCGCCGCGGAGACCGCGACGTCGAACGCGTGCTGCTCGTCCGGCTCGAGGAGCCCGAGCGCCGAGAGCCCCGCCTGCTCGAGCAGTTCTCGCGTTGGCAGGGCGCCGAACGCCAGCGGCGTCGCGTCCGGGTTGCCGGTGTTGGGGCTTTCCGTGCTCATGCGTCGGCGTCTCCCGAGGCCTGCTCCCGGAGCCGCACGAGCGCCCGGCTCAGGGCGCTCTTGACGGTGCCCAGCGGCACCTGCAGCTCGTCCGCGATCTGTCGAAGCGTCTGCCCGCCCAGGTATGAGCGGATGACCACCGTCTGTTGCAGTTCCGGGAGCCGCCCGACCCGGCGCATCAGCTCCGCGAAACGCTCGTCCGCCTCCAGTTGTTCGAGCGAGAAACCTTCCGTCTGCGGGCCGCCCGGGCCCTCCCAGCCGCGCCGGCCGTCGACTCCCCGCTCGATGCTCCGCGTTTTCGGACGCGCCTGCTGCCGACGGATCCGATCGACCAGGTGCCGCCGGGTGAGCAGCATGACCCAGGTGACCAGGGCCGCCTTGTCCGCGTCGTACTTCTCGGACGTGCGCCAGAGCCGGACGAAGACCTCCTGCACCGCGTCCTCGGCCTCGGCCCGTGTCGGCAGGATCTGGATCGCCATCTTGAAGACGAGCGATCCGAACCGGTCGTAGAGCTCGCCGACCGCGCGTTCCTCGCCCGAGGCGACCCGGCGCATCAACTCCGCGTCGACCCGCGGATCGCGGGTTTCTCGCGTCTGCGGCGTTTCGGTTCGAGTGTCCGGCCCGTCCGGCATCTCCGCAGCGTACCGCCCGTGTCAAGCGCCGGCCGCCCGGGATCC
>CAYMFP010000525.1:0-1599 GCA_964389385.1 uncultured Phycisphaeraceae bacterium
CGCCAGCGCCAGGTCCGCCGCCAGGATCGCCGTCGCGTAGTCCGCCAGCGGCTGGTGCATCGGCCACGCGACCGTCAGCCACACCCCGCCCACCGGCAGCGGCGGCGCGGTCTGCCCCTGCGCAATCACCGCGAATGCCCGCTCCGGATTGATCCCGTGCCCCGGGTCCGGGGACGAAACCAGCCGCCTCGCCTCGGCGAGGGTCGAGTCCGTCGAACGCAATTCGAGCCGCTGCATGGCAACCCCTCGAGATCCGCCGGACCGGATCATAACCGACACGAAGCTCATCTGGTCCGAGAACCGCCCCGCGACACCGACGCAAAGGCCCGACGGGCGGGCCCCGCGCGTCGTGCCGGCGCCCCCGCGGGCGCCGACGGCCGGGAGAGAACGGCCGCCTCTCCCGCAACGAGCCCGGGCCCGAACCCGCCCGGCAAGCAAACAAGCACGCCCACGTTCGGCACGGACGCGGCCCCCGCCCGGCGCATCGGCGCCGGCGGTTTTCCGACAGATCGCCGCCGCCCGGTCCCTCGGATGCGGGGCCCCGCCCGCCGGGCGTCCATCCACCCGCCCCTCACGCCTCCGTCTCCCGCCGGCCCGCCCGCGGATTCTGCCGTGCCGAGCAAGGTATACTCGCGGTCCATGAATCCGGGAGCCGCCTTGCAGCCCCTCGCACGCCCCGCCAGTCCTCTCAAGAGCGACGGCTCCCCGATCGTGCAGATCCCCAGGCCCGCGAATCCCGAAGCGCCCAGCGTCCTCCTCTTCGCGCTGCCGAAGGCCGGCTCGGTGCTCCTCGAGCGGCTCGTCGCCCCCATGTCCCGCCTGGCCGGACTCGGGTGGATCAGCGTGCCCGGCGCCCTCTTCGCCCGCGGGCTCCGCGACACCGACCCGAGGCCGGAACTCGCCCGCGTCTTCGTCCCCCGCGGGTACTGCTACGGCGGGTTCCGGCGGTTCCCCATCGGCTTCGACATCCCGATCCTCGACGCCTGCCGCCGGATCTTCCTCGTCCGCGACCCGCGCGACATGCTCGTGAGCCACTACTTCTCGCTGCTGCTCAGCCACCCCAGGCCCGGGGCCGGCTCCGCGGCCGAGGGCTTCGAGCGGCAGCGCCGCCGCGTCGCCGAGATCGGGATCGACGAGCACGTCCTCGAAGCCGCCCGCCCCTACCGCGAGATGTTCGCCGGCTACGCCCGCGTGCTCGACCTCCCGGACACCCGCCTCTTCCGCTACGAGGACGTCATCTTCCAGAAACGCCGCTGGGTGCGCGACATCGCCGACCACTTCGGCTGGTCGATCCCGGACGAGGACGCCGACGCCATCGCCGACGCGCAGGACATCCTCCCCGAAGAGGAACGCCCGAGCGAGCACGTGCGCCAGGTCCGCCCCGGCAACTACCGCCTCAAGCTCCGCGACGCGACCATCGCCCGGCTGAACGAGATCTTCGCGGACGAACTCGAGCGCTTCGGCTACCGGGCGTGATCGCCCCGGCGGTGGACACGATGACCACCCGGCCCCCGACGAACGGCGTCCCCGATGCGCAGGCCGGCGGCGCGGACCGAGCCGGCCCCCCCCCCCCCCCCCACCCCCCCCCGGGGGGCCCCC
>CAYMFP010000526.1:0-1585 GCA_964389385.1 uncultured Phycisphaeraceae bacterium
CGGGGGGGGGGCCGGCGGCCCGGGCCCGCGGCGCGGGGCCGGGACGCGCTCGCGCGGGGCGAACGACCTGTTCGCGCTGGTGGAGGACCCGACGTTCCTCTTCGCCCCGCGGGAGGTGCAGCGGGCGCGGGTGCAGGGGGTGGTCGACGCGTTCGCCGTCAATGCCGGCGCGGCGCTCGCCGGGCTGCGCGCCGGGCTCGACGCGGCCGGGCAGCACGGCGCCGAGATCGTGCTCCTCAACTACTACAACCCGCTCAACGCGTTCCTCCAGAACGACAACCCGGACGACGACGTCTTCGCGGGCCTCGGCGACCTGGCGGTCCTCCCGCTGAACGAGGCGATCGCCGATCTCGCGGCCGAGCACGGCGCCCGCCTCGCCGACGTCTACTCGGCCTTCCTGGGGCGCGAGGCGGCGTTCACGCACGTGCTCGCGGCCGAGGACGTGCACCCGACCGACGCGGGGTACGCGGCGATCGCGGGCGTGGTGATCCCGGCGCCGGGGGCGGGCGTGCTGCTCGCGGCGGGCGGGCTCGTCGCCTTCCGACGCCGGCGGGCAGGCCGCTGATCGCCGGGGGATGCGATGCCGGAGGGCGAGCACGATTTCTGACCGGGATGGAGCGGCCGTGGGAGGGCTCCGCCGGCGGCGATCTCACGAGTCCGCGGTGAGGATGCGGAGGTACTCGGCGTAGGCGTAGACGCGGTCGCGCTCCTGTTCCTCCACCGGGGCCGCGGCCGGTCAGCACCGGCCGGCGTCTTCGGCGGCGCCGGTGTCGGCGCCGGCCGGGGAGTCCGAGGGGTCGGGCGGTTCCGGCGGGCGGAAGAGGTCGAGGATGCGCGGGGTGTCCAGGGGCGTGATCTCGATGAACCGCAGGCCTTCGGTCTCGCGTTCGAACTGGCGGAGGCCGGGGTCCTGCACCGCGCCGAGCAACGGGTGCCCGTTCCGCCGGTCCATCACGACGAGCACGCCCGTCCCGTCCACGCGGAGCATGAGCACGAGCGGGTCGCCCTGGTAGTACGGCGCGTTCGGGCTGTAGAGCCCGCGCCAGCCGAGCACCTGCACGCCCTCGGCCGCCGCGACCACCATCGGCTCGCCCAGGAACTCGCCCATCACGCGGGCGAACTCCTCGTCGGTCGTGCAGACGAAGCCGGGCTCGAAGTCCATCTCCTCGGCCTCGCGGTACAGCGCGTCGAGGGCGACGGGGCGGTGCACGCGGGCCGGGGGCCTCGGCGGGCCGACCGGCGTCGGGGGGGCCGACCACAGGTGCAGCCAGGCCGCGCCGAGCGCGAGGAGGACGGCGACGCCGGACATCGCCAGGAGCCGGCGTCCGCCCGGGCGGCGGGCGCCGCGGCGGGGCGGGTGCCGGGCGGGAGCCCACGGGGCGGGGTCGGCGGCCGGGCGGAAGGCCGCCCGCAGCCGATCCTGGATCGCCCGCTGCGCCTCGAGCGTGCGGCGGAACTCCGGGTCCGCGGCCGCGCGGCGGTCGACCTCGGTCCGCTCGTCCGGGCCCAGCTCGCCGGCGAGGAACCGGTCGACGAGGAGATCGGTTTCCCACTCGGGCGAGGGCGCGTCCGGGGGGGTGGGTGG
>CAYMFP010000527.1:0-1577 GCA_964389385.1 uncultured Phycisphaeraceae bacterium
TGCGCGTGCGGCCTCGGCGCGGAAACCGACGAACAGGCAAGAGCAAGCACCGGCCGTCGGATCCGCGGACCGCCGGCGGGGGCGAGATCCGGGCTGAACAGCGACCGGGCCGCTGCGGGATCGCGTCCGGCTTCCGCGATCAGATCAGGAAGACCGCAGAAAAATAAATCGCCCTGCCGTCTGTGGCAGGGCGAACGGTTCCCGGAGCCGGAGCCGGAACGACTCAGGCGGTCTTCATGTGCCTCAGAACGAAGGAGGCGATCGGCCCGCGGTTGGCCCGGCGCAGCAATTCCGCCTGCACCTGCTCCGCGTGCTGCCGCTTCTCCTCGGCCCGCTTCGGCTCCTGGGCCTTCAGGTACGCCCGAGCCTCTTCCTTCGTCATCAACGTCATAGACCGGCCCCCTCGTGCGGGCAGGATCGGATACCCCGTCCTTCATCCCACCATCGACCAATTGTACACGACGAACGCCAGAAGCACCAAGAGGATGCCGAACAACAGACAGCCGCCTCCCCAGTTTATGCGATCTCTCATCCGGCGGTTGCTCAGGTTCGCGGACTCGAACGCCTCCCGGAGTTGATTCGCCTCGTCCACCAGCGCCTCGCGCCGATCGAGCGCGGAGTAGGCGTTGATATCGTTCTCGGAGAGGTAGAGCTTGTTGATCGCTGCGGTTCCGGTGGCCCGGCTGAACGGCTGAGGGCGTCGGCTCAGGTGCCGCGACAGCGCCCGCCTGCGTCGCCGGCGTCTGGGCTTCGCCTCGCGTCCCTGGAGACGGAGCGGGACGCCCCAGGTCATCTGCCCCGATCGCCGCAGCCGGGCGATCCGGAGGCGCGCGCGTCGCCCGCGGGTCCAGCAGAGCCGCCAGAGTCGGGCGATCTCGGGAGAGGTGCAACCGCGCGGCGGGCGCAGGCTGGTCTGCAGGATCAGCAGTCCGATAAAGAAGAACCCGGAGGCGACGCTCAGGAGGCAGCGGATCGCGAGGAACCCGTATGGATGCACGGCCAGTTCGTGGCGGGGGTCACGGAAGGGCTGGAGGTTGAATGCCCCGAGACCAACAACGAGGAGGAGCAGCGCGGTGTAGGCCTTGCGCTTGTTGTCCAGCCGGTCCCCGAACTTGAACTCGTCCTCCAGCATGAAGCGCAGACGATCGCGCACGGCTTCGGCGCCGTCCGGCTCGCCCGTCTGAACTCCTGGGTACGAAGCGGCACTCCTGCTGCCTGATCCGGTCCTTGGCTCGCCTCTCATCCGGTACACCCCCGCGGGCGACCCACTGCTCGCCAGCGGCGACGCGCGCCCGCGTTACACGAGTAGCACACACCTTACCGGCGGCCGGGCCCGAATCGCCAGGGCTTTTGGTGAGCGTGGAGGAATCGCTCGACGCGGCGGGCGTATGCCCGTGCGACGGATCGGAGGCGAGGGGGCAGAGTTGGCTCGGGGCGGAGGTGGGGTCGGGTCGGGGACGGGGCGGGAATTGGCGGGCGGTCCGGTGGGGCCGTCCGCCGGGGGAGCGGGGCTCAGGCCGCGCGGAAGGCGCCGAGGTAGGCGAGCAGGTCGTTGACGTTCACGGCGCCGTCGGCGT
>CAYMFP010000528.1:0-1560 GCA_964389385.1 uncultured Phycisphaeraceae bacterium
TGGGTGGGGTGGGGCATCGGCGGCTTCATCTTTGGGGGGTCGGCCTCTACACTCGCCGCCCCGTCTTCCCTCCCAGGCCCGTCCGTCCGGCCCGCGGGGCCGGGCGGGGCGAGGAGCAACCGCAGATGAACAAGACCGAACTCGTCGACACCGTCGCCTCGCAGCTGGACGCTTCCCGGGCCGAGGCCGCCCGGGCGGTGGATGCGGTGCTCGCCGCGATCACCGACGGGCTCCGGGCGGGAGACAAGGTGACGATCGCCGGGTTCGGGACGTTCCAGAAGAAGAGCCGGGCGGCCCGGATGGGGACGAAGCCCGGAACCGGGGAGAAGATCCAGATCCCGGCGAGCACGACCTGCTCGTTCAAGCCGGCGCAGGCGCTCAAAGAGCGGCTCTGAGCGGGCGGGTCCGAGAGGGGAAATTGCGGGCTTCGTGATGTTCTCGGGCGTGCGGAGCGGAAGCTTCGGCTGGAAATCCGGGCACGTCCGGCCGATGCGGTAAGAAGTGCGCCCCTATCCCCTGCCAAGACCGGGTGATCCGGACGAGCCCCGGTTGCCGGAGGTGGAGCAACGGCTCCGCGCCGTGGCGATGCGCCGTCTGGGCCCCGAGGTCGCGGAGGCGCTCGAGGCGCCCGCGGAGGGGGAGCGGGCGGAGCTTGAGCCGACGCTGGACGACACCGGGTTCGTCGAGGTCGGACCCGGGCTCGCCTCTCCGGGCGGGGAGGATCCGGACGCGGAGCCGGCGACGGGCTTCCGGGTGGTGGGGCTGGCGTCGGAGGGCCTCGGGTCCTGGGTCGCGGTGTTCCGGAAGCTGCCGCCGATGCCGCCCGGCGAGGCCGGGGAGCGCACGTGGCGGGCGAACGAGCACGGGCCGGAGTGAGGCCCGGGGTCAGGAGCCGCTCTTGAGGGCGTCGGGGAACTTCTCCCGGACCTTCTCCACCTTGGGTCTGGCCTGGAAGACGATGTAGGGCTGGGCCGGGTTGTTGCGGGCGTAGTCCTGGTGGTACCCCTCGGCGGGGTAGAACGCCTCGAGGGGCTCGAGGGTGGTGGCGAGCGGCTTGTCGAAGTGCCCGCTCTCGTTGAGCTTGCGGATGTAGGCCTCGGCGACCTGCTTCTCCTGGTCGTTGGCGTAGAAGACGGCCGAGCGGTACTGCGGGCCGACGTCCGGGCCCTGGCGGTTCTTCTGGGTCGGGTCGTGGGCGACGGTGAAGAAGACCTTGAGGATCTGCCCGTAGGAGATCGCGGCGGGGTCGTAGACGATGCGGACGGCCTCGGCGTGCCCGGTGTTGCCGCGGGAGACGAGTTCGTACTTCGCGGTCTCGGCGGAGCCGCCGGCGTAGCCGCTCTCGGCGTCGAGGATGCCGGTGAGCTGCTCGTAGACGGCCTCGACGCACCAGAAGCACCCGCCGGCGAGGACGGCCTCGGCGCGCGGCGTGCCCTCGGGGAAGGCGAGGTCGGCGTCGGGGTTCGGGGCGCCGGTCTTGTCGGCGTAGTCGAGGGCGCCGGAGGTCTTCTCGGCGAGAGGGGCGATGGTGGGGGTGGGAGTGGTGGTCATGTTGGTGGT
>CAYMFP010000529.1:0-1540 GCA_964389385.1 uncultured Phycisphaeraceae bacterium
CAGGCACGCGGACATGATCTCGGGGCCGATCCCGTCTCCGGGAGCGAGGCAGATGATGGGCTTCTGGGGCATGGCGCAGGCGTCTCCATGGGCTGAGGCAGGGCCGACACGATAGGAACCCCCACCCTTCCGCCGCGCGGATCGTCCCGACCCGCTCGTCCCTCGCCTTCGCCCGCGTCTCCGCCGCCCTCCGCCGCCCCGCTCAGCGAGTTTCCTGCCGCGGCATCCCCAGCCCCGCGTGAAGACACAGCACGTGCCACACCGTCGGGAAGCCGGCGGCCTTCCCCGCATCTCCCCTCGCCCCCACCCCGGGCACGAGAACCTCCTCCCTCCCCAGCCGGACAAGGAGCGGGCGGCCGCCCCACCCGGTGCCGATGCACATCGTCCCCGGCTCCCGCGGCCACGCCCCGACCTGCTCGTGCGCGATCCGGCACCTCCCGGCGACTCCGCCCCCGGCCTCCACCGCACCGTACCGCTTCAGCAACTCGGCGACGTCGGCCGGTGACCCCGGCGGAACGGACCACCCGTCGGACGCGGCGACCGCTCGGATCTCCCCGCGATCGATTGCCGCGAGCACAGCCGCCCGCGCCCGGTCCGCCGGGAGGCGGAGGGTCGAACGCTCCCACGCCTCGAGGCGGTCGAGCCACGCGTGGTGCTCCTCCCGCGCCGCCCTCAGCTCGTCCGCGGTCGGCCGGTTCAGGCAGGCATGCGTTGCCGCCCTCGCGCCGCGCAGGCACCGGAGCAGGATGCCCCAGCCCACGGCCACGCACACCGCCAGGAGCAGCAGGGACGCCAGCGCCAGGATCGCCGTGAGCCACGCCCCGGCCCTCGCCGTGCCCGTCACGATCTGCCAAACCGAATTCACGAGCAGGATCGCGAAGAGCAGCGGCCCGATCACCCCGATGAAGATGCCCACGCCGACCCCGATCGGCACGAAGAGGAGCCAGACCGCCGCCAGGCCGCTCCAACTCGTCCGGCCCCGCGCCCGGCGATCGCCGCGGTCAGCCGCCATCTCATCCCTCTTCGCTCGTCGCCCGGAGCAGCCGGTCACGGATCGCCGCGAACAGCGGCGTGCCCGGGTCCCGCGGCTCCTCGATGAGGATCACGTCCGCGTGCGCCCGGTCGGCCTCGCGCAGCGCCGCATACAGCCGCGCAGCGTACCCCCGATCCGCCTCCCGCGGAACGCGCACCAGCACGTGCGGCGCCACGACGACCTCCGCTCGCGAGGCGTCCGCCAGGACGACCGCCTTCCCGTGCTCCGCGAGCCTTGCGCTCAGCTCCTCCTTGAGCACCAGCACCGCCGGCGTTCGCGGCGCATAGTGCCGACCCAACAGCCCCGGGCTTTCCAGCCGCTCGGAGCTCCCTTCGGAGCGTCGCTCCCTCCCCTGCTCCGCTGATGCCACCGCCTGTCCGAGCACCCTCGCGAGCTCGTCCGCGCCGATCACCCCCGGCCGCAGCACCCGAGGCGCCTCCAACCCCCCCGGGTCCACCTTCACCACCGTGCTCTCCAGCCCCACCCGGCACGGCCCACCCTCCAGCA
>CAYMFP010000530.1:0-1523 GCA_964389385.1 uncultured Phycisphaeraceae bacterium
GTGTGCTTTGGGTCAGGTGCGTGCGGGGGTGAAGGGCGGGGCGGGGCGGGAGAACCAGCGGCTGCGGACGCGGAAGGACTTGCTGGCGGCCGCGGCGCGGCTGTTGAAGGAGGGCCGGACGCCGAGCATGGACGACGTGGCCGCGGAGGCGATGGTCTCGCGGGCGACGGCGTACCGGTATTTTCCGACGATCGAGGCGTTGCTGGTGGAGGCGCCGCTGGAGGGGGCGGCGCCGACGGCCGAGGCGATCTTCGGGGGCGATGCGTCGACGGACCCGGCGGAGCGTGTGGATCGCGCGGAGGCGGCGCTGCACGAGATGTGCTGGCGGAACGCGGGGCAACTGCGGGTGATGCTGGCGGCGAGCCTGGAGCGGGTGACGCGCGGGGACGCGGCCGGGGCGCCGGTGCGGCAGAACCGGCGCGGGGCGTTGATCGAGGCGGCGCTGGCGCCGGCGCGGGAGCGGTTCGACGATGCCGTGTACGAGAAGCTGTGCGCGGCCCTGGCGCTGGTGTTCGGGACGGAGTCGATGATCGTGTTCAGCGACGTGCTGGGGGTGGAGGAGGGGCGGGCGCGGGAGGTGAAGGCGTGGGCGGTGCGGGCGTTGGTGGAGCGGGCGCTTGCGGAGTCGGGGGACGAGGGTTGATCGGACGGGTCCGGGACATCCCCGTCCCGGACTCGCGCTGGCGAAGGAGGGGGTGGGGCTTCGAGGCGGAGCAGAGGCGGAGGAATGAAGCCTCTCTGCCGCTGAGCGCGGCATCTCCCTGGCTGAGCACGGTGGAGGAGAGGCTCATACCCGCCGTGCCGTCGCAGACGGATTGTCAGACGACGCGCGAGCCGGTGCGTGTGTCGATAACGGGGATGGCCGTGGCGCGGTAGCGGGCGAACGGATCGTTGTGGTGCGGATGCGCAGGATCCGTGAAGGTCGGCGGCATCTTCTGGCGGAGCCCGGCTTCGAGCCGCTTGTTCTCCGCCTGGGTCACGACCACACCGATCGCGTAGCGATCCAAGACGGCCGCGACGTCTTCGGTCGTTGGCCTTTGGAGTGCGAGAAGCTTGCCCGCGATGACAATGCGCGGGACGGCGTGCTCGTGGATCAGGCCCCTCACGCGGCCGGGTTGGCCCCGGTGGGCCTCGATGGCCGAGAGTGCGTCGGGCGTGGCGTAGCGACAGCCTCTGTATTTCCCGTCGATTTCGGTCCAGCCCCAGCAGCAGCCGGCGCAGATGCGTTTCTTGAGAAAGATGGAGACATCAGAGTTGAGGATGATGGCGAGGTCGCGGGCGATGTCGTCGCGGGTGCGGGGTGATCTGGGAGAGCGGCGGGACATCGAAGCAGTCTAGAGAGAAGGAGCGAAGCCTCCTCCGCCGCTGGCGCGGCACCTCCCTCGCTGGGAGTCGGGGAGGAGGCTCGCATTCGGTTCCGGTGGCCGTCGCGCGGGGGGAGAGGAGGGAGGAGTAGGGGAGGACACGGGCGGGACGCCCGTGCCACTCGGGGCGTGAGGTGTGGGGGGAGTTTGGGGAGGCGG
>CAYMFP010000531.1:0-1511 GCA_964389385.1 uncultured Phycisphaeraceae bacterium
GTGGGGCCGGATCCCTGGAACTTGGACGGGGGGACGGCGGTTGTGGTCCCGGGGGCGGGAGCCGGTCGATGGCTCGGGCGGGGACGCTTGGTCCGTCTGCGCCGCGCCCGCGGCGGCGGGACGGGGCTCGATCCCGGATCTGGAGCGGCTGTGTTCGTAGACTGGTCGGCTATGCCCGAGACGGCGTTCGATCTTCCAGCCCTGAAGCTCCTGGTGCAGGCGCACCGGGACGTCAGCCGCGCCAAGACGCCGGAGGAGGTCAACCGCCTGTTCCTCGGGGCGATCCGCAAGCTCGCCCGGTTCACGGGGTACGCGGGGCTGTGGACGGAGGGGCTGCCGCGGGGGTCGTACCGGATCGCGCAGTTCATGGAGTTCGACGAGGAGGGGCGGCCGCTCCCGCCGACGCCGGTGAACGCGCGCGAGGACTTCCCCGGGCCGCTGCCGTACCCGTCGACGTGGTGGTGGCGTCCGGACGAGCTGCCGATCCGGCACGGGGGGGCGATCGGGGAGCTGCTGCTCGACGACGAGCCGAAGAGCGTGAACATGCTCGACCTGTCGGGCGAGCCGGACCTGGAGGCGGTGCTCGGGCCGTACCCGTCGGTGACGGCGGTGCCGGTGTTCCACGACGGGGTGGCGACGGAGTGGGCGCTGCTGTTCCGGGACGAGCACGAGCCGATCGACCCGCTGAAGCTGCGTTTCGCGATCAACAACGCGAACCTGCTGAGCCGGACGGTGCGTTGGCAGCGTCTGGTGGAGGACACGCGCCGGCTGGGGGAGGAGCTGAGGCGGCAGGTGGACCGGGTCGCGGCGCTGCAGCGGCAGCTGCTGCCGCCGCGGCTGCCGGACGTGGCGGGGTGGTCGTTCGCGTCGAGCTACCAGCCGTGCATGGCGGCGGGCGGGGACTACTTCGACTACTCGGTGAACCACGACGGGCGGCTGCTCATGCTGATCGCGGACGCCTCGGGGCACGGGGCGGCGGCCGCGGTGGTGATGGCGATGCTGCGGGCGATCCTGCACACGTACGACGCGCTGGCGCGCCCCGAGGATGAGGACTCGGCGTTCATCCCGCTGCTGAACCGGCTGGTGAAGCAGCACGTGCCGGACGGGATGTTCGTGACGGTGCTGTTCGTGCGGCTGGACACGCGGACGGGGGAGTTCGACTACCTGAGCTGCGGGCACCCGCAGCCGCGGGTCCGCCGGGCGGACGGGACGGTCGAGGGGCTGTGGAGCCGGGGCCTGCCGCCGCTGGGCGTGCTGGAGACGGTGGAGGACTGCCCGGACCTCGGCGGGCACGGGCGGCTGGAGCCCGGGGACACGATGCTGCTGCACACGGACGGGGTGAACGAGGCGTTCGACCCGGCGCGGCGCCCGTTCGGCTTCCGGCGGATGGACGAGGCGCTGGCCTCGTCGAACGGCGAGCCGGAGGACGCGATCGCGACGGTGGAGAGCCGCCTGATGTTCCACACCCGCGGGCGCCCGCCGGAGGACGACCGGGCGATGCTGGCGATCCA
>CAYMFP010000532.1:0-1510 GCA_964389385.1 uncultured Phycisphaeraceae bacterium
AGGTGGGTGGGGTGGGTGGGGTGGGTGGGGTGGGGGGCGGGGACGTCCTGCACGTCACCCTCGCCGAGAAGCTCCTCGTCCCGATCCTCGCCAAGCTCTCGAACCTCGTCCCCGGCGGCGGGATCTGGATGAACACCCAGCGCCCGGAGTGGAACGACGCGAACAACGCGCTCGTGGGCAGCGGGCTCTCGATGGTGACGCTCTGCTACCTGCGGCGTCACGCCGCGCTCGTCGCCGATCTGCTCGAGCGCCAGGGCGGGGACGCGCCGGTCTCCTCGCGCGTGCTGGAGTGGGCCGAGCGCGTCGCCGCCGTGCTCACCCGGCGGGCGGGGCTGCTCGCGGCCGGCGACGTCGGCCCGCAGGCCCGCCGCGCCGTCCTCGACGAACTCGGCGGCGCCTTCGACGCGTACCGCTCCGCCGTCTACGCGGGCGGCCCCGGCGAGCCGCGCCGCGCGGCGCTCCGCGAACTCGCCGACGTCCTGCGCGCGGCGATCCCCTGGCTCGACCACGCGGTCCGCGCCGCCCGGCGCAGCGACGGCCTCTACCACGCGTACAACCTCGCCCGCTTCACCGAGGACGGCGTCGAGGTCGACCACCTCTACCCGATGCTGGAGGGGCAGGTCGCCGCCCTGTCGTCCGGTCTGCTCACGCCGGAAGAGGCCGCGGACGTCCTCGACGCGCTCTACGAGAGCCCGCTCTACCGCGAGGACCAGCGGAGCTTCCTGCTCTACCCGGACCGCGAACTCCCCGGCTTCCTCGAGCGCAACCGGGTGCCGGAGGAGGCCGCGCTCGCGATCCCGCTCCTGCGCGGCATGCTCGGGGCGGGCGACGTGCGGATCGTCCTGCGCGACGCGGACGGCCGGATCCGCTTCCGGGCCGACTTCCGCAGCGCCGCCCCCCTGCGGGAGGCGCTGGCGGCGCTGCGCGCCGACCCGCGGTGGGCGGAGCCCGCGGCGGCCGACGAGCGGGCCGTGCTCGACCTCTACGAGTCCGTCTTCCACCACCACGCCTTCACCGGGCGATCCGGCGGCATGTACGGGTACGAGGGCCTCGGCTGCATCTACTGGCACATGGTCTCCAAGCTCCTGCTGGCGGTGGGCGAGAACGTGGAGCGGGCCCGCCGCGATGGGGCCCCGCCGGCCGTGCTCGCGCGCCTGGTCGATCGGTACTTCGACGTGCGTTCCGGGCTGAGCGCCGAGAAGACGCCGGGCGAGTACGGGGCCTTCCCCACCGACCCCTACTCGCACACGCCGGGGCACGCGGGGGCCCAGCAGCCCGGCATGACGGGGCAGGTGAAGGAGGAGATCATCGCCCGCCTCGCCGAGCTGGGGGCGACGATCGAGGGCGGGCGCCTCGTCTTCGACGCGACCCTCCTCCGCGAGCGCGAGCTGCTCCGCGCCCCGACCCGCTGGGCGTACATCGACGTCCACGGCCGCGAGCGGACGCTCGACCTCGCCCCGGGCGAACTGGCCTTCACCCTCGCGCAGACGCCGATCGTCGTCCGCCCGGG
>CAYMFP010000533.1:0-1510 GCA_964389385.1 uncultured Phycisphaeraceae bacterium
GACGTCGACCGTGCCGTCGTCGTTCACGTCCTGCGGGCAGTCGCCGACGGGCTCGGCGTACAGGACGTACGGGTACGCGGTGAAGACGGCGCGGCCGTCCGCGTCGATGCGTTGCCCGCGGCCGTCGCCGCCCGTGCTCGCAGGGAACCACGCCATCGGCCCGAGCAGGTTGTCGAACCGCAGGCCCGGGCCCGCGAGGAGCGGTCGGTCCTGGCGCACGACGATCCGGGACTGCTGCTCGCTGAGGTTCATCGCCCAGACCGCATACCCCTGCTTGCGGTCGGGCAGGCCCATGCCCCAGTCGGTGAGAAAACCGCCCCCCGGTTCCGCCGCGAACTCGACGTAGCTCTGGGCCGGGAAGGCGCCGCGGAAGAGCGGCGACGGTTCCTGAAGGCCGAACGTGAGCAGCTCGGCGTTCCCTTGGTGGACACGCGCCAGGAAGGAGTTGATGCCCCAAGAATCCGTTACGATCCCGGCCAGATCACCTCCGGCAAAGGGCACAAACCCGATGTTCTTCCACTGCGGGGATGGGTTTTCCGCGTGGCTGAATTTGGGGTTGTAGATGTACGGCGGACCGAGTTCGCTGTTCCGAGCCCCGAGCGTCACCTCGCCGTCCGGCGTGACCGACCAGACGGTGACGACGAAACCCCCGTTCGCGTGCGACACCGGGCCGACGAGCGAGAGAGAGCCGTCGGACGTGGCGCGAACGTCGTGGATCTCGAACGGCCGTTGCGCCTCGGCGCTCGCGCTGCCGGCGCTGACCGTGCGCACCAGGGTTCGGGGGCCTTCGCCCGCTTCCACGACGACGGCCGTCGCTTCCTCGGCATCCGGTGTCCCGTCGCTCACCGTGACCACGGTCCGCACCGATCCGTCGCTGGCGAGCCACATCGGCAGTTCCAGTGCCGTCCAGTCGCCGGGCAAGGGGCCGCCGAGGGTCTGGATGATCGTCCCGTCCGGCAGCACCTGCCCCGGACGCACGGCGACGCGCAGGGCCTCCGGCGTCCCGGCGACGACGACCGGCTCGCCGCTCGCGAGGTACACCATCGCCGCGATCACCCCGGTGTCGTGCACGCGAAGGCTCCACGCGTTCACTGCCGCCACCGTCGAGCCGCCGAGCGGCTCTCCGGTGATCAGCACGGGGCTGAACGTCTCGTGCCCGGCCGGCCCATTCATCGTCCAGAGGCCGTGCCGACCGTCCTGGAGCACGGCCGCGACGAGCGCCAGCCCGCCCGGCGCGAAGGCCGCGTCGAGGATCTCGCTCACCGATCCGGTTCCCCCGTCGGGGAGTGGGAGGACCGAGAGCCCCTCTTCGAGGATCGTCCGGAGGTTCGCGAGCGACGTCCCCGCATAGATACCGGAGATCCATTCGCTGGGCCCGATCTCCCGACGGAGTTCGGCCCGCACCTCGCCGCCGCTGATCGCGAAGTTATCGGCCGTGGAGTAGGTCTGCCGGCCGCCGAACTCCGCCACCGCCCGCACCCGGTACTCCGGCTGCGCGGCCGCGGGGACG
>CAYMFP010000534.1:0-1507 GCA_964389385.1 uncultured Phycisphaeraceae bacterium
TCGGCGGCTGGACCGAGGGCCAGGTCGTCGCCCGCGCCTGGATCGTCTCCATCCTTCTCGCCGTCCTCGCCCTCGCCAGCCTCAAGGTGCGGTAGCCCGGGCGGGAAACACCGCCGCATGCGCGGCGCGAGATCGTCCCGGGCTGCGCACGGCGTCCGGATCTACCGGGATTCGAGCAGCACGAACGCGTCGCGCAGCCGAACGCGGTCCTGGATCGGGCCGTGCTCTCCCGGTTCCGTCCGCACCACGAGCACCCGCGGGCGGTCCGAGGGGGCGATGTCCACGCTGATCCGCGCGGCCGGGTCCGCGGCCGTCAGGCGTCGCCGGAACAGCGGCTCCCGCGGCCCGGAGGGCGTCTCGCCCAGCTCGACCACGAGTTCGCAGTCCGCCCACGGGCCGGGGTGGTCCCCCGGAAAGCCCGCCAGCCCCGCGTCGGCGGCGAACCGCGTCGCCCCCGCCGGCAGCGTGAACAGCACGCTCATCGGCGAGGGCAGCGTCACCGGCGCCGCCCCCAGCGGGGCCGCCGCCGCGTTCGGGATCTCCGGCGGCGGCGCCCACCGCCGGTCGCCCGTCGCCCTCGAGGAGATCACCTCCAGCGCCGCCAGCGGCACGATCCGCACCCCGTCCGACGCCGGCAGGGCCAGCGCCTCCACCTCGTCCACGGGCAGGCGCACCCGCGGCGTGTCGGTCGTCTCCCCGGGGCGCGACAGCCCCGTCGGGTTCACGACGAGCGTGATCCCGTTCCCGCCCAGCCCGTCGAACCCGATGATCGACCCGCCCCGCATCCACGCCCGCCCCGGCGGCGCCGGCTCGCGCGGGTTCGCCAGCCGCACCGCGCCCACGCGCTCGATCGGGACCTCCACCTCGCCCCCGTCGGCCTCGATCGTCACCCCGTCCGGGCCGAACGCCGCCACGAACCCGCTCAGCCGGTCCCCGTTCGTCAGCACGAGCACGTCGTCCGCGGGCGCCTCGCTCGGCGGCTCCGGCAGCGACAGGGGCTCCGCCTCCGGCGGCAACAGCGTGACCGCCGCGATCCGCTCCAGCGGCAACGCCAGCGCCCCGAGCGCGGCCGTGCGGATCGGCAGCGCCTCCGGATCCCCCGTCCCCCCCGCCGGGTCGAGCCGCGCGAGCAGGCGCTGCCCGTCCACGAGGTCGATCACGGCCAGCGGCGTCGGATCGCCGGAAGGCGGCGGGAAGTCCGGTTCGCCCGGCCAGTCCCGCGCCTCGGGCGGCAGGATCGCCAGCGTCCGCCCCGTCGGCAGCCGCCGCCGCACGCCCCCGTCGCTCACCGTCACGCCCTGCGGGCCCACCTCGTGCACCAGCACCCGCTGCACCGTCAGCTCGTCGTCGAGCACGCGCCGCAGCACGCCGCGGTCCTCGGCCGGCTGGGCCGCCCCCACGCCCGCCATCAGGGCGGGGACGAGCGCGGCCAGCATCCGTGCGTTCCTCAGCGGCATCCGTGCGGTCTCCGGGAGTGAGCGGTGGGGGTGGCCAGCGGTGGGGCGGA